>DATHAW010000355.1:0-2530 GCA_035296465.1 Spirosoma sp. | reverse complement strand
CCGCACTTCAGTAACCAGATGGGTCGTCCGTCCGGGGCTGTCAGGCAGGGGGATTATAAACTAGTTGAGAGTTATGAAACAGGCAAAACGGAATTGTATAATTTGACCGACGATGTCTCAGAAAGTAAAGACCTCAGTGGGCGGTTTCCCGGCAAGACAAAAGAGTTGCATGCGTTGCTTTTAAACTGGAGAAAAGAGGTTAAAGCCAATATGCCGCCCCCCAATCCAAATTACCGAAAATAGGACCGCCCTACTGACAGGATTGTTTCATTTCAGGTTAAGACAGCGAGTGCCTGTATGGCTATGAAAGGGTGAATGGCTGGGCGGTCCACGCCTTAAAACGGCCAAACCAACTGCCGCCCTTACGTTGGGCTCCCAGTCGGCGGTACGGCTTACTTTTGTGACGTTTAATTGAACTGTGATAGGGTAGGAGAGAAGTGGCCGAGTACAGCCCTTTTCGCGTCAAATAAACCCGTTCAATTTAATTGTTCACGATGTTGAACAGGGTTGGGGTTTAATTGAACGGTTTGACTGCAGTGTGTATTAGACCTTCTTAAGTCCTCCGGGTACTCTGGAGTAATTGCTCATAGTTATCAGGCTTGTAGAGATCGATGCCTTGCATACGCTCAAAGTGCTTGGGATTAAGCGTAAACACAGGCACATCAAAGGCCAGGGCAGTAGCAATTGTATACGCATCTCCTACACCCGTGTCTGGCCACCGGCGAGCTACTTCCAGTGCTTGCTCACTAACCCCATCACTATTCAGAACAATATAGTTATCAAGCCGCTTGCGGTGCCGATCATATTCCGCTCGGCTAATGGGCCTAGTCAAGCCACGCTGGATAAGCAGCCAATGTTGTAGTTCAATAAAGACGGCCGTACTGATGGTTTCCTGATAATGCTCACCAGCAGTCTTATAGGCTTCCAAAAATGGGGTTTGGGCGAGAAAAACACGACTTAATAAACCCGTATCGCACAGTAGGGCAGGCTTACTGACGGTAATCAAAGAAGAGTGATGGGTTCGATGTGTTTATGCTTACCAAGCTCCTGAGCAATCGCTAAGCCAGGATCTTCTTTAGCGAGTTGACCGGAGGGTATAAGGCCTTCTATCACCTGACCAGCGGCATTGAGCAGTTTAACCTTAAGCGGTTTTCGGGTTCTTGACTTGAGGTTGGTCGTAGCCATTGTGGACTGGTTGATACACAAATTTAACAAAAATGAGGATAAATTGATCCAGCAAGTAGAAGACTCCATCATGATTCTTTTTTCTGGCAAGCGCAGAAAGAGGTAATCAACCGGAATAATTATGTTTAGGAGCCGAGGCTATGCGGGAATCTGATTAAGACAAATTCCTTAATCTGGTCATCCGCTTATAGCTTATAAATTCTTTCTTTTTAGCTCACTAACGGCAAAATCAGCGGCTCGAGCCGTAAGGGCCATAAACGTGAGCGATGGGTTCTGGCAGGCAATCGACGCAAAAGAAGCTCCATCCGTAACGAATACGTTCTTAGCTGTCCAGAGTTGGTTATTTGCGTTGAGCATCGAGGTTTTCGGATCGCGACCCATGCGAGCCCCGCCCGTTTCATGAACGGCCCCGCCGGGTGTCGAGTGATTGTTGTACGTACTAATGTTTTTCAGGCCGGCAACCTCAAGCATTTCGGCGGCATCGTTCATCATGTCCTTCTGCATGAGATGCTCGTTTTCGCGAAATCTTACGTCGAAAATCAACGTCGGTAGTCCCCATTTGTCAAGTCGATCCCGGTTAAGGGTAACCTGGTTATCTTCGTAGGGTAAACACTCGGCGAATCCCATAATGCCCATGTTCCATGGGCCTGGCTGAGTGGCTTGTTCCTTAAAATCGGCGCCGAAACCAGCTTCAGCAATGAGCCGTTGCCAGCCCGACCGTGATGCACCACCCTGATAACCAAAGCCACGCAGATACTCCCGCTTATCGGTGCCGATATTTCGATAACGGGGAATGTAAATGCCATTAGCCCGGCGACCATAGTAATATTTGTCGTCGAATCCCAGCCCATCGGCCTGTGCATTGGCTCCCGCCTGAAAATGGTGGTCCATAATGTATTTGCCCAACGTACCGCTATCGTTGCCAAATCCGTTGGGGAAACGACTGGAAACCGAGTTGAGTAGAATAAAATTGGTGGCCATCGCCGACGCATTCAGGAAGATAATCCGGGCATAATACTCCGTCGTTTGATGAGTCTTGGAATCAATAACCCGAACACCCAGGGCTCGTTTGCTTTTCTCATCGTACAACACCTCAGAGACAATACTATCGGGCCGGACGGTGAGTCGGTTGGTTTGGCGGGCGGCTGGCAAGGTAGCGGATAATGTACTGAAATAGGCGCCGTACGGACAGCCCTGGGCGCATTTGTTTCGGTATTGACACGGGGCTCGACCCAGGGATGTATGCACCGGATTAGCTTTCGACAGATTTGCCGTTCGGCCTATGGTGAGCACGCGGTTCATCTTGGTTTTCAACCGCTCGCGAACGTGTTGCTCCACACAATTC
>DATHAW010000354.1:0-4342 GCA_035296465.1 Spirosoma sp. | reverse complement strand
GGTGTTTCATGGTAGTAGATGTTGTTGGTTAAAAAGAGGAATAATGTTGTTGGTTGATTGGGTTTGTCAGCAGACGTCTTGTTCCGTTCTGACATGACAAAGGTGGCAGGTGGCTCAGCCAGAAGGAAGCCGCTAAAGTGTCAAGCGGTAGAACAGCGGTCTGAAGTGTTATATAGGACTTATGAGTTGTCATGAATGCCTTTTAGACATCCTACCGGTCCTACCTGTTCCTGGATTCACTAACTATCAAGAGATAGTAATATGGGCATTTGGTTGTCGCACGAAACGCTATAACAGGATTCTGACCTTGGCTATCAGGTACATAAGTCAGGCATTCACCATTCATCCACAACTTTGGCCGGTTCAACCTCAAATACCTGCGCTTCAACATTTACCAATTGCAAATGCTTTAAGGCACCCACCATCTTTGACTCGTCAAGCACGACAAGCAGTCGCCAGCTGACACGAACTTTCCTCTTTTTAACAACCAAACAACAACTACAATGAACACACTTTTTGCCCTCGCCCTTGCCTGCACACTAAGCACGGCCCCCACTAACGACGACAACAAAATCACGTCGCGGGAAACATCGACCTACATGGTCACTGATAACTTTGCCCTGTGGCTGACAGAAAATGGCAAGCTGAAGTTGTCCTTGGGTCAGCAGGACGCCAAAGCTACCATTGAACTTCGCGGTGATAAGGGTACGCTCTACCACGGCACTGTCAATCTGCGAAAAGGCATTCAACAAACATTCGACATGTCGCAGGTAACTGACGGCTCTTACCAGATTCAGGTAACGATTGGTAAGCAGGTAACGACTAAAACAATTCAGATCGAACACGTCCAGAATCGTCTGGTTCGTCTGAGCTAATCCGTTTTGCTTCTCTAAACAACAGGCCCGGTTCATGCTGAACCGGGCCTGTTGTTGTTTCGGCTAAGGATTTGATTATTTCCGGCGTATAGACCGGGCCTATGCCAAAACCTTGCTATTGCGATACAGTTATAAGGATTATGAAGAAACAACCAGGTGATCTATATCGCCCGATGCCTGCCAAGGCTCCGGCCCTAAGCCAACGTAACAGTATGTTCGTATTGGTTTGCCTGCTAGCCCTTATGGGTGCCTGCAACGCGAGCCGAACCGAACCTAACAAAGGCCAGCGAATGCGCCTGAACGTAGGTGAGATCAATGAAATTAGCATGGACACCCGTCAGGACACTACCTGGCAACTAATGGCCACGTCCGACAATCAGGAAGTTGTCGATGTATCGCGTAAACCACTGGCGACCACAACTGGCAATGGGGTAAATAACGGAGCCAATACAGCCATGGCAACAGGCGGTTCCGTAGCTTTTCTGATTAAGGGCGTAACGGCTGGTACGGCAAGGGTAGTTTTTTCGGAGAAACAAGCGGGTGAAGAAGGCCCTGGACGGGTTAAAAGAGCCTATTTTGTCACCGTAGTTAATAAATAAGGGGGATACAACTTTACGTTGCATCCCCCTTACTGGTATTCTTATTGAAAATTCTGCGTCTTACTACGACGAAACACCCTTAAAGGCCTCATCCTCGGCAAATGGCTGACTTTTAAGCCGTTTGCCAGTAGCCTTAAAGATGGCATTGGCAACGGCGGCTCCGGCGGGGGGCAAAGATGGTTCGCCAAGACCGGTCGGTTCGATACCATTGTCAACGAAATGAACCTCTACGTCAGGAATCTCATTTAGGCGAATCAGGCGGTATTTGTCGAAATTAGTCTGTTCCGGCATCCCATCCTTAAAGGTGATGTTGCCGTACATAGCGTGACCAAGACCATCTACAATACAACCTGTTACCTGCTGCCGTGCTCCGCTCTGGTTGATAACAATCCCGCAGTCGGCAGCCGAGTACATTTTTTGTAGCACAGGTTTGCCTTTCCGCATCACCACCTCGCCCACTTGTGCCACATAGGACCGGTGCGAGAAATACACGCTGAATCCCTGCGCTACAGGACGACCATCCGGGCCTTTCTTGGTGCCCCAGCCCGACTTTTCAACCGCAAGATTGATGACGCCTTTCATGCGGTCGATGTCGTATTTAATCGCTCCGACTGGTTTGGCTTTGGCCTTGTCCAGCAACTCAAGTCGGAACTGCACGGGATCTTTACCCGCAGCCTGCGCCACCTCATCCAAGAACGACTGTTCGGCAAAAGCCAGGAAGTTTGTGATTGGTGCGCGCCAGGGGCCGGTTGTAATAGCCGATTTATGATCGGCACTATCGATCAGCAGATTGTCTACGGCACCGGCCGGAAAGTTATCTTCCCGGGTTGCGTTGCCCGCGTTGATGCTGGCCCCGCGTAGTTTATAACCAATCATGTTGCCCTGCGCATCCAGGGCAGCCTCGAACCGGTAACGTACAGCCGGGCGGTAGCTACCACCCGTCATGTCATCTTCGCGCGTCCAGATCAGTTTAACCGGTGCGTTGACCCGCTTCGATACCTGCACGGCCTCAATAACGTAATCGGCCTTGAGCCGACGACCAAAGCCGCCACCCATCCGGGTCAGTTGCACCGATACTTTCTCGGGTGGAATGCCTAGTAGTTTAGCCGTTTCATTACGTGCCAGTTCAGGCGTTTGCGTTGGGCCAACTAACTCGGCGCCGTCCGGTCGAACATGCGCAAAGAAATTCATTGGCTCCATGGGGCTATGCGGCAGAAATGGGCACTGGTACTCCGACGTAACAACTTTAGCCGCGCTTTTGAAGGCAGCATCCACATCGCCATCCTTCCGGCGGACGGTTGCGTTGGGCGCAGCCAGCAGTTCCTTGAACAAGCGGTTATGATCGTCCGTACTTTCTACAGCATCGGTTTTGTTCCACTCGATCTTCAGGGCATCCTTTGCTTTCTTAACCTGCCAGGTCGACTTGCCAACAATTGCTACGTTATTATCGAACGTCAGGACATCGACAATGCCGGGCATGGCTTTCACCGTGGTGTCATTGACCGACTTTAGCGTATAACCAAAACCCGGGCGCTGAATCATGGCATACAGCATACCCTCGCGGTAGAAATCCAATCCAAACAGTGGCTTACCGGTAATGATGCCGGGGTTATCCACGTTTTTGATCGTCTGCCCAATGAGCTTAAAATCTTTTGGGTCTTTAAGCTTAACATCGGTTGGAACCGGAATCTGACCCGCTTCGGTAGCCAAGTCACCGTAACTGAGTTTTCGGTTAGATGCCGAATGCATGACAAAGCCAGCAGCCGTTGTGCATTCTGCCGCCGGAACGTTCCAGCGTTTGGCAGCAGCCCCAATGAGCATTTGCCGGACCGTGGCTCCCGCCTGACGCAGCCGCGTCCAGGAGTGGGGTATGGAGCCGCTACCGCCGGCCACTTGCCGTTCAAATTTTTTGGTATCTAGTGGAGCCTGTTCCACCACCACTTTCTTCCAATCGGCATCCAGCTCTTCGGCAACGATGATCGGGAAGGCGGTTTTGATGCCCTGCCCTACTTCAGGGTTTGGCGACAGTATCGTGATTACACCCTGTGGATTGATGGACAGGTAGCTGTTGAACCCAACCGCCGGAGCCGTTGCATTTAATGCCGCAGTATCCACGACGGTGGCTGACTCCGCTGCACCTGCATCTGTCCAGTTAAATCCCAGCAGCAGTCCGCCCCCGGCGGTTGCCGCTACTTTCAGAAAATTCCGTCTGCTCGGGTTTGATAAGGACTGCATAGTTATTTGGTTTTAGCGGACCCAGTGGATGAGGAACCGGTAGATGCTGCGGCTACTTTTACGGCCTCGCGGATGCGGTGATACGTTCCACACCGGCAGATATTGCCCGACATGGCCGCATCGATTTCGGCGGAATTCGGCTTAGGATTATGTTTTAAAAACGCTGCCGCCGTCATAATCTGCCCAGACTGGCAATAGCCACACTGTGGCACATCAACCTTATCCCAGGCCTGTTGAACAGGATGGGTTACTGTGGCCGACAATTCTTCGATAGTCGTTATCTTAGACTTACCAACCGCAGAGACCGGTAAGACACAGGCACGGGTTGCTTCGCCGTTCAAATGAACCGTGCAGGCACCACACTGGGCAATGCCGCAACCATATTTAGTACCCACCAGGCCCAGATTATCGCGTAGTACCCACAATAGGGGGGTATCCGGATCGACGTCAGCACGGTAGCTCCGTCCGTTGATTTGCAGGTTATAGATTGCCATAAGCCATTATGATTAAACGAATGGACCAAGTTACGAAGAATATGATACGGGTCTCATGATTTCTCTACGGAACTTCTGCCTAAAGTACAAAAAGGATAGTATCACCAGTAAACTATACAGCACTGCCAGTGTGTAAGCC
>DATHAW010000353.1:0-14612 GCA_035296465.1 Spirosoma sp. | reverse complement strand
ACTTCTCAATTATTTCGAGCGAAAACTCAACGTCTTTTGCCCAAATAGTTGTCGCTTCCGGCAGAAATTCCAGAAAGGGTTCGCGGCTCTCATGGGTCAGTTTTGTCTGGATATTCGGGATAATATTAATGTGGTCAACTGAGTTGGCGGAGAGTTGCGTTTCGGGATTAAACGTGCGTATGCTTTCTACCTCATCGCCAAACAGGTCGATCCGAAACGGGAACTCGCTCGCAAACGAAAATACGTCGATTATGCCACCCCGTACGGAGAACTGTCCGGCCTCGTATACGAAGTCAGCTTTCTCGAATTCGTAGTTCTGCAGCAGTTCCGAAACAAAGTTAGTATCCAGTTTCTCCCCTACCCGAATCGTCAGGGTGTTGGCTTGCAGTGACCGCTTGTTGATGACTTTCTCAAAGAGTGCTTCGGGATACGTTACCATCAACAGGCCATCTTTGGGTGCTGGGTTTAGCCGGTTGAGTACCTCAGCCCGCATCAGTACATTAGCGTTTTCTATCTCCTCATACTGATAGGGTTTCTTATACGACATCGGGAACAGTAGCACCTCGCGATTAAGCAGGTTCTGCAAGTCGTTGAAGAAGTAAGCGGCCTCGTCACGATCGGTCAACACGTAGAGATGATTGCCACCAACTAACTTGAAAATAGCTGATGCCAGCACAGCATCTAAACTTCCAGCCAGGCCCTTTATCTGAAGTCGCTGCGGCTCGGTTGAAGGCTTTCGCCCAAAGGGTTCAGCCAGCATTTTTATAAAAGCGTCCTCGGTATATAAACCGAGTAATTCATCTTGTTTCAAGCGCAATAAAGGTTGTATTTGCAAACACAAAAAGCCGCTGGAAGAGCGTTCCGGCGGCACGTAACGATAACAGAAAGTTCTGAAATTTTGTTGCTGGCACAGCCGGGTAAACACGGTAGCGGTTCCTCTGTAGTCATTAGAAAAAGTCAGCCATCTTCCTAATCCAACTCACCCAGCATGGCAAAGTCAATGTTCTCACTCTCCAGCATTTTCCGAATACGAGGGCTATCCTCAAATACAATAACAATTTCTTTTTTGTCTATCTCTTGATCGTCTACCCATTTCCAATCTTCTGCTGTTGCATCTAGCACGTTCAGGATGCTACTCATTTTTGCCGGATCACGCTCCTTGCTTATGAGGTCATTGGTATTTGTAAAGTAGAGTACGATACGTTCGTCTTCGAGCCATTGCAAATCATTGAGAGAATCGTTCAAGGCTTCAAGCGTAAAACCGAAGTCTGGAATCTCAAGCACATTGGCGATCTCTTCGTAAAACTGTCGAAGCGTAATTGCTTTTTGACCGTCAATATGAGCAATAAAATAATCGGTGTATCGGGCCTCAAGTTCACGCTCCGATTGGCTAATCAGGATATTGGGTGTCATGTGTTTCGTATAAATAATGACTACAAATGAAGCAATATTATAAGTTTCACGTGGAACTGATTGTCAAACAGTTGCAAACGTATGTAACCAGTTAAACCCTGGTTACTTATGTGTTTTTGGGTATTTCATCCCCCAAAAAGTACAATTTAAGGACACAAAAAAGCCCTCAATTTTTGAGGGCTTTTAGCAACCGTTTAATTCAGTGAAAAAAGTGGTATTCGGGCTGCAACCATATTGTGAAACATGAGTTCGGTGATTATCGGCGTCATGTATTTGATAAGAGGAAACTCCGCAACGGACTCCATTACGTCTGTTTCTGATTCAGCTTTTACAATGCACCAAAGTTTCTGGCGGTCTGCCGAAAGTGAGTAGGAAAGTAAAAACCCTTTCTCCATTAGCTCTTCTACTTTGAGTCGCTGGGCAGGAATCCGGTTTGTGAACCCCTCATCCATAACGGCCGGAAGGTCAAATTCAACCATGTACTGGCTCATACGTGTGGGTGTTAAGTGAGTGCCAGGCCGGTCAGGATAACCGTTCACCAGCTAATAACAAATTAACAACGTTTAACTCGTCTTCGTTGATTGAATGAGGAAAATTTGGGTACAATTTAGTTGTCACATCGGCACCCATCCGTTTAAAAATTTGCTCCGATTCAAGCACTCGTTCTGTAGGAATGTGCGAATCGACATCGCTGCATCCAAGGAATATGGGTGTATTACCGAAGGAGCCTTTGTAGTTTCGGTCAGTTCCTGGCGGACCAATCAGCCCACCGCTTAAGCCGAAAATACCACCGTATTCCATCGCATTTCGAGCCACAAATTCAAGCATCAGGCAAGCACCCTGAGAGAACCCGAACCAATAAATTTGAGAAGGCTTTACGTTATAGTCGGCCTGAAGCCGGCCCCGTGTACTTGCCAGCACCTGCAGTGCTGAGGATAAGTGGGGTTCGTTTTCTGTAACAGGTCTCAAAAATGAATTTGGATACCACGTCTGGCCAGATGCCTCAGGAGCGATATAAGCAAAATAATCACCTGTTAAATGCTGCGTAAGAGACAGAATGTCGGCCGCTGAACCACCCCGCCCATGGACCATCACCATCACTTTCGTCGCTTCGTTAAGAGGCCTGCCGGCAGTGAGAAAATTGTTGGGATCGTGTATCATGTTATCAAAATTTAATCACAGCAAATGAAGCTTCGAAAGACCTATAGTTAAAGGGTAACTATCTTCTCTCTGAATTCACTTTTCCCATTACGGTTAAAAATTATTTAACCGTAATGGCAGGTAATTCTGCTTCAACTTTGGTCCGGCGTGACTCATACTGCGGGGGCAGTTTGAGCGATTTTCCTAACTCGGCAAGCGGCTCATCGACAGCAAAGCCCGGCGGATTAGTAGCAACTTCAAATAGAATACCACCCGGCTCCCGAAAGTAAATGCTGTGGAAATATTGCCGATCAAGTACGGGTGTAGGGTGGAAACCTGCATCGGCCAATTGTGACTGAATGGCTAGCTGTGTCTCGTCTGAATTAGTTGAAAAAGCAACGTGGTGTACCGACCCTGCTCCCTGCAAAGCGCGCACATCGTTCGATGAATGAAGTACGTCTACGTAGTTACCCGGTCCGCCCGTGCCAGCGCTAAACCGGAAGCGCCCTCCCTCCTCCCCTACCAGTGTATGCTGCATGATTTCGGTAAGCAGCTTAATGGTTTTGTCTGGATTCGATTCGTTCAGCGTAACCGTATGAAAGCCACGCACGGCATGGTCAATTGGAATCTGGCCGTTGTTCCAGCCGGGCCGTTGGTCTTCATCGTTGAACACAAGTTCAATACCCGCGCCATCATAATCCTCAAAACGGATGTACGTTTCTGAGAAGCGTTTGTCTGGTCCGGAATACGGAATAGCTTGCTCATGCAACCGGTCAAGCCAAAAACTTAGCGAGGAAGTTGGCACCGAAAACGCCGTGTAGGTTAACTGTCCGGCACCCTTGCGTCCACGGGGTAGACTACCATAAGGAAAAAACGTCAGGATTGTTCCGGGGGAGCCAGTCTCATTACCGTAGTACAAATGGTACACATCAGGAGCATCGAAATTGACTGTCTTTTTAACGAGTCGAAGTCCCAATATACCCGTGTAATAATCAACATTTCGTTGTGTGTCACCTGCCAGCGTCGTTACGTGATGCAGACCATTTATCAGCGTTTCCATAACTTTTAAATAAGGATTGAATATGAAATGTTTTGTGTAATAGTATTAAATGTATATACATTTAATCATTGAAGTTTGTTCACTAAAAAAGCCCGACCAAAATGGACCGGGCTTTTTTCTCTGAGGACGGAGCACTGATATAGCAGCATCAAATAACTTATTCCATTAAAAATGGGTAATCTGCCTGCATATACACGTCCTTATAGGCTTCTTCAGCAGGTGGGTATGGTGACTCTTCCGCAAACTTCACTGATTCGTCAACAATGCCTTTAATTTTTTGATCAATGGCCATTAGCTCATCTTCCCCTACCACACCCTGCTCTAGAATACGCGCTTTTATCATTTCAATAGGGTCGCGCTGTTTGTACTGTTCTACTTCATCTTTGGAGCGATACTTTTGCGGATCTGACATGGAGTGGCCCCGATAACGGTACGTGCGAAACTCAAGCAATGTTGGGCCATCACCGGCACGGGCACGTTCGGCTGCCCGACCAACAGCTTCATGAACTACTTCCACATCCATGGCATCAACAGGCTCGGAGGGCATGTCATAAGACTCTCCAATTGTATATAGCTCTGTAACATTCGAGCTACGAGCTACTGATGTACCCATAGCGTAGCCATTATTCTCAATCACAAAAATAACCGGCAGTTTCCACAACATGGCCATGTTAAAGGCCTCGTGTAAGGCACCCTGCCGAACGGCCCCATCGCCCATGAAACAGATGCAAAGGTTACTGGTCTTGTTGTATTTCTCGGCGAAGGCAATGCCCGCACCCAGTGGTATTTGAGCACCAACAATGCCATGACCACCCACGAAATTCACTGATTTGTCAAAAATGTGCATTGACCCGCCCTTCCCTTTGGATGAGCCGGTTTGCTTGGCGAACAGTTCGGCCATAATGGCCTTAGGGTCCGAACCGAGGGCGAGTGGAATGCCGTGGTCACGATAAGCGGTTATCCATTTATCGTCTTTAGTGAGGGCCGAACACGACCCCGATGAAGCAGCTTCCTGCCCAATGTAGAGGTGACAGAAACCCCGGATCTTCTGTTGGCCGTATAGTTGCCCGGCCTTTTCTTCAAACTTCCGCTGCAACTGCATCGACTCATACCAGTACAGGTACCGCTCCTTTGGGTGTTTCGCTTTGGCAGCAACGGCCGACGTCGGCGCGGTACCGTTCTGTTTCGATTTCTCTTTAACGCTCGCCATATGGTATTTCTCGATAAGGTCTGTAGAACGGTCTAGCCGGATAAAATTGCCCAATGCCGCACCGGCCGAAGGAGCTGGTATGACACTACCGTCAACCTAACAAACCGACTGTATCTTTGTTGCCAACTAAGTCGGTCAACGGCATTTCGTTTATTTAAATAGCACAATTAGATTGCCTGACGCGAAATTACGCAATCTGACGTTAAGCGCCATAGTCATGCACCTTGAAAAGCTGAGCCTGACCAATTTTAAGAATTATGAAGACAGCCGGTATGTCTTCGGGCGTCAGGTGAACGTGATTGTAGGGCCAAATGGCAGTGGTAAAACCAATCTGTTAGACGCTGTTTACTATCTGGCGCTTAGCAAAAGTGCGTTTCAGAGTCAGGATGCCCTCAGCATTTTGCATGATGCCGACTATTTTATCCTCGATGGTGTTTTTGAGGAACACGGTAGCCAAAACTCCTATATAGACCGTGTTCAGATAACAATCAGCCTGCAGCGAGGTCAGCGAAAAGTCCTGATGGCCGACAAAAAGCCCTATGAGCGCATTAGTGAGCACATTGGTCGATTTCCGGTTGTGCTGGTTGCCCCGAACGATACAGACCTCGTGCGCGAACACAGCGAGGACCGGCGGCATTTCTTTGACGGGGTTCTTGCTCAACTCGACCCGGATTACCTGCGCAACTTCCTCATGTATCAGCAGGTGCTTAAGCAACGTAACAGCTTGCTCAAACTTTTTGCCGAACGTAATCAGGTCGACAATGACCTGCTGGATACGTACGATGCCCCCTTGCTGGAACTAGGCCAGCAGATTCATGACCGACGCCGGCAGTTTGTTGAGGAGTTCCTACCTGATTTTCGGGCGCATTATGCTTACCTGAGCGGAGCCCGGGAAACAGTCGGCATTGCTTATGAGTCGGAAGTGAGTAATCCCGATTTTGCAGAGGAGTTTCGGCATTTTCGCCGGCGTGACACCGTACTACAGCGTACCACGATGGGTATACACAAAGATGATTACAATTTCCTGATTAGTGGGAACTCCTCCGGCGAAGGAACGACCAGTGAATGGGTGCCACTGAAAAAATTTGGTTCTCAGGGGCAGCAGAAAACATTTGTTATTGCGCTAAAGCTAGCTCAGTTCGACCAGCTCGAAGCCAGAAAGGGCGTAAAACCAATTCTGCTGCTCGACGATATTTTTGATAAGTTGGACGACCATCGTATCGGCAAACTCATTCAGCAGATGGACGGAGGTGCTTTTGGCCAACTATTCATTACCGACGCCCGTCCAGAGCGCACCCGCGAGCTGCTCAAAAACGTCAAGGCCGACGTGCAGTTTTATGAGATAAATGCTTAACGAATAGACCTGAGTACGTCCAGAAGCGGATATGCCTCACTCCCATTTACCAAACCGCGTGGTCCGTGTGTTTCGTAGTACGTAACGGATGCTGCGCCTGCCTCAGTCAACGTCTGAATACTTTGGCGGGTCCACTCGGCGCCAAAATCAGTAGACAGACGCGGGTCAATGGGCGGCACATCGCGCGCACCACTAGGTGCAGCATCGGGGTTGTAGCGGGGCAGCAGCGTTACGGGCGAAATATGAACTGGTTTGTCGCCCGACAGCGCCCTCGCTGATCGAACCGTGTCGGCCTGCCCTGCTACGTTCTCAAGTATTGTCTGGTTGTCTGATGCGTGAACCTGCGGGTTAATAGAGTACGTCACAAAGTCGACCTGCCCGAAGTTAAACCGGTGGCGGTTCAGGTCGACAAAGTTTCCGTCTGTGCCCCCACCCAGGAGCACCCCCGGTAAATCATGACGTAATAGAGGGACGATACGGTCCAGTAACTGGTCTGTCGTTGTGGACGTAGACTCCTGAAAGAGCAGGATGGAGTATAGCGGTACGCGCTGATTCCGGACAAACTCGCTAAGTAATCTGGCTTCGGCAGCAGCATCGGCACCCCAAAACGCGGCTAATTCCAGCGGCAGCCCCAGCAGATGGGCATCACGAACGGCTTTATGCAAATTCGCTTGCCAATGTGCATCCGAAAGCCAAACATCGGCACGAAGGTGAGACAAACCAATACGTTGCAGGAGTTGCGCTTCATCCGTTGTCAGGGCGGGTCCGTCAGGTCGTCGCCCTAGGCCAATACGTAACGTTTTGTTTTGGCTATATTCTTCCTCTGGCTTCACTTCCGTCTGGGCCTTCACATACACAGGCGACTGCGGGGCCGACAGTTCCTCTGGCCGGAAGACAACCCGTTGACTAACCTCCGTTCCGGCCCGAACGTCAACAGGATACGGTTGGTCAAGCGGAGTGCTATACGTTTTATAGGATGCATCGGTCCAGTTACGCTGGTCTTCGGTCTCAAATACATCGCCCGAAAAATCGACCCGGTATTGCCTGGATGCCAGTTGCCATCGCATCGTCTGCACCTGGAGAAAGGGCTGGTATGGGGCAATGAGATGGGGAAAAACACCGGTTGTCGTCCGGCCGTCCGGGCTGTCGATAACGCAGGGTTGCCCGGCAAGGCCCTGGATGGGGTGCAGCACACACAGGCCTACGCGGTTTCGCCAAAAATCTGCCGTTGCTCTGCCATAGAAGTCGACTATAATGGTGCCGTCAACTTGCCCCTCCAGGCGAACGTTACCCGCCATATGCATACCTAAATCATCCGTCTGCCAGTCGTATGTAATCCCGAACGAGTCGGCCTGGGCATGTACGGTTTCATTCAGGATCTCAACATGGGCCGTATTCCAGTCGCGGTTGCGAAGGGCAAAGTAAATCATACGTAACACCTCCAGACCATCAACAGTCATCGTGCGTAGAAAACCTTTTTCGTAATTGAGGTGTACTGGTCCGGCCTTTAAATGCATGGTCTACGCCCGTTTAGGCATTGTTTAGCGTACCGCAAAAGAAAAGATATACCCGTCTTTACTTTGCTAATAATGTGGAAACAGGATTGATTCTGATTGCTGAGTGATTGGGACTGGCGTGTTGAATGTGCTATTAAATATCTCCTGAAAATTTATTCGCAAGCCTGATGAATCCGGTTCATAGGTCTTTTTTGCCGCTTCATGCCACCGGCAAAACCGTTCATCATAAAATAAAGAAATCTCTGATGGAAACTAAGAACCTTTGCTCAGTTTCCTAGGTTTAACCTGTAAAAGTACAATCGCTGAATGAAAGAAAGGATTTTAGCAGAGGCTGAACAGTTATTCTGGAAATATGGCGTTCGATCCGTTACGATGGAGGACATAGCCAAACGGTTAGGGATTTCAAAGAAAACAATTTATCAGCATTTCACCGATAAAGAAGCTATCATCTACCAGGTTGTTCAGGACAAAATCAGTCAGGATCAGTCAGAAGTGAGCTGTATGGCTGTTGATGCGGCCAATCCGGTTGAGGAAATCTTACAAGTATTAGAAATAATGCGTAAACATGCTGACAAGGCCAGTCCAAATTTATTAATTGACATTCAGCGTCACTATCCACAGGCTTTTGGCTTGTACCGCCAGCATAAAGAAGGTTACATTATGCGATATATTCTTGAAAATATACAAAAAGGTGTTGAACAAGGTATATATCGCGCCGACATGAATCCAACTATACTGGCACGGATACGGGTCGAGCAAATCGAACTGGCATTTAACAACGACATCTTTCCTACGGACAAATATGGGATGATAGAAATCCAGTATGAGATGATGCACCACTTTGTCAGGGGCATGCTTACCGAACAGGGCTTCACTATTTACAATCAGTATGTTAACCAACACAATCATGAGCGTACCTTTTACCAAACGAACGATACTAATCTGGCTGCTAACCCTGCTGAGTAGTTCGGGTGGATTGCTGGCCCAGAACCGACAGGGCTTTTCATTGCAGGAGGCTATCCAGTTTGCCACGCGGGAGAATATCAACGTCAAAAATACGCAGTTAGACGCGCTAAGTGCCGAGGGACGCATTCGGGAACTGAAGGCCGTTTCGTTGCCACAGGTATCCATTGGAGGTTCGTTCACCGATAACCTCATTATCCAGCGGGCCTTTTTGCCGGCCACCTTTTTCGACCGTAATGCGCCAGCCGATGCGCCGGCTGTTCCGGTTCAGTTTGGGGTTAAATACGCCGGGAACATAGCAGGCAGCGTGAATCAGCTTTTATACGATGCGGCCTACCGGGTGGGGTTGAAAGCCGCCACGGTTTATCGGGAATTGGCTCAGAAAAACATTACTGCTTCAAAGATTACCGTTGCTGAGCAGGTTGCCAAAGCCTACTATGGTGTGTTGGTAAGCGAAGAACGGGCAAAATTGCTGGACCTCAACATTGGTCGGGTCGATACGCTGCTACGCGATACACGTGCCTTGAATAAGCAGGGATTTGTGGAGAAATTAGACGTCGACCGGCTTGAGGTACAAGTTAACAACCTGAAAGCCGAACGGCAGAACGTGCAGAACCTGATTGGACTGAGCTACTATCTGCTGAAGTTTCAGATGGGTCTGGGCATCAACGACGAGATTGCGCTGACCGACAAGATTCAGGATATGAACCTCGATGAGCTGGAGCGTTCGATTGCACAGGACCCCGCCTTCAACTACGACACCCGAATTGAATATTCGACGCTCCAGACCCAGCTTCAACTGGCGGATCTGGACATTCAAAACACGCAGAAAAGCTATTTCCCGCGTTTGTCGGCGTTTATTAACTATGGCTACAACAACGGCCGTAACAGGCTGATCAACATTGTTGATTCGCCCTGGCTGAACTTTTCGACGATGGGGCTGAACCTGTCGGTGCCTATCTTCGATGGTTTTGCGCGAAAATACCAGGCTCAGCAAAAGCGCTTCACGCTTCAAAAGGCGCAGAACAGCGGTGTCCTGCTGAAAAATTCAATTGATCTTCAGCAGAAACAGTCTCTTATAACGCTCACTAACGGTTTGCAAACCCTGCGAACCCAGCAGCGTAACCGGGAGCTGGCCGCCGAAATTGTGCGGGTAACGCGCATCAAATACAAAGAAGGCGTGGGTTCAAACATTGAAGTCTTAAACGCCGAAACGTCGTCGCGCGAGGCCCAGACCAATTACTTCACGGCCTTGTACGATTTTCTGATTGCCAAAGTAGATCAGGACAAAGCAACGGGCAAACTCTACATCGGACAATAATCTTTTAACCAATACATGAAACCATACTATGCGATTGCCCTGATAACAGGCCTGTTGATGGCCTGCTCGGGAGAGAAGAACCAGAAATCTGGCAGCAACGACCTGCAAAGCAAACGAGCAGAGCTTGCTGAACTCAAAGCGGAGCAAACCGAATTGACGACGAAGATTAAGACCATTGAAGCCGAGGTAAACAAACTGGACCCCAAAAAGGCGGAAGAAGCCCGCGTGAAAGACGTAACGGTAGCCCCCGTAACGGCCACTACGTTCCGGCACTTCGTGGAGCTACAGGGGACCATTGATGCCAAAAACAACGTGCAAGTGTCGCCTAAGTCAGGCGGAGTTGTCACGGCAGTGTATGTACGGGAAGGCGACTACGTCCGGGCCGGGCAGGCCATTGCCAAAATTGACGATCAGATCCTGCGCGAGTCGCTCGGTGAGATAAAGACCCAGTTGGCGCTTGCCACTACGGTGTATCAGAAGCAAGCTGCCCTCTGGAATCAGCAGATTGGCACCGAGATCCAGTACCTGCAGGCCAAAGCAAACAAAGAAGCCCTGGAACGGCGGCTGGCTACGCTAAACGTGCAGTTGGGGCAGTCAACGGTGACGGCCCCGATCTCGGGCGTTGTCGATCAGGTAACGGTAAAAGTGGGTCAGTCAGCTGCGCCCGGCATTGGACTGGTGCGCGTAGTGAATCTCTCCCAATTGAAAGTGGTGGCTAAAGTGGCCGATACGTATGCGGGCAGTGTGCGCAAGGGCGACGCCGTAAAAGTTGAGTTTCCTGATCTGAACCGGGAGATGAATTCGCGCATATCGTTTGTGGCTACCACGGTGGACCCGCTGAGCCGCACATTTACGATTGAGGCCCCGCTCCCGTCGGACAAAGCACTAAAACCGAATATGTTGGTCCGGGTTAAAATCAATGACGAAACGAAGGCCAACGCCGTTGCAATCGATCAGAACCTGATTCAAAGCACAGAAAACGGGCAGTTGGTTTACGTAGCCATTACAGAAGGGGGCAAAAAAGTAGCCAAGGCGCGGACGGTGAAAACCGGCCAGTCGTATGGCGGCAGGATTACGGTGATGGAAGGCCTGAAGGCAGGCGACCAGCTTGTTACCGCGGGGTATCAGGATTTAGTGGACGGTCAACCCATTAGTTTTTAGTTAAACAGGTTGCGGTTTGTTGCTTATAGTTGACCATTATAGACGACAGACCACGAGCTATGAACTCTGTTAGCGATGAAATTTGAACAGTATAAAACCCTCGGCTTTACCAACTGGTGCGTCGAAAACCGGACGGCGATTTACATTTTTACGGTCCTGATTACGCTTGGGGGGTTGTTCGTCTACAATAACCTCCCCAAAGAGCAGTTTCCGGACATCAAGGTTCCGCAGGTCTATATCAACACGGTGTACGTTGGTACGGCTCCGGCCGACATTGAAAACACGATCAATAAGCAGATCGAAAAGCAGTTGAAGTCCATTTCGGGCGTGAAACGCATTAAGTCGAACGCCCTACAGGACGTATCGGTGATTTTGGTTGAGTTCAACCCGGATGTTCAAACGGCCGAAGCGTTGCAGCGCGTTCGCGACGCTATTGACAAAGCGAAGCCCGACCTGCCGCAGAAACTCGATGCGGGCCCAACGGCGCAGGATGTCAACTTCTCGGAGTTTCCGATCATGAACATTAATATGGCCGGTAATTTCTCGCTCAAGCAGCTCAAAGAATACGCCGAAGATATGCAGGATGCCATCGAGAGCATGCCCGAAATTCGGCGTGTCGACATCGTTGGGGCGCTGGAACGTGAAATTCAGATTAACGTCGACCTGCCCAGAATGCAGTCGGCGGGTCTGGCTTTTACCGACATTCAGCAAGCGGTTCAGGGCGAAAACGTAAACGTATCGGGGGGTGACCTGAGCGTGGAGGGCGTTCGGCGGACAGTACGGGTGAAAGGCGAATTTACGGACGTTCAGCAGATTCAGAACCTGCAGATCCGCACCGCAACGGGTGCTACCGTTCGGCTCGGCGATGTGGCCCAGGTACAGGACAGCTTCGAGGAGCAGCAGGATTTTGCCCGCCTGAACAACAAATCAGTTGTCACACTGAACGTGATCAAGCGCGCCGGGTCTAACCTGATAACGGCCGCCGACAACATCGAAAAAACGATTGAAACCTACAAGGAAACCCGCTTCCCGCAGGGTCTGGACATCAAAGTAACGGCCGACCAGTCGGAGCGCACCCGCGAAAACGTCAACGACCTGATCAATACAGTGGTGCTGGGGTTCATTTTTGTGGTGCTGGTGCTGATGTTCTTCATGGGTGTGCGCGATGCCATCTTCGTGGGTCTGTCGGTGCCACTGTCGGCGCTGGTGGCCTTTGTCCTGATGCCCATACTCGGCCCGGTCGTTGGTACGGCCTTTACGCTCAATACGATCGTCCTGTTCGCTTTTCTGCTCGGTTTAGGACTCGTAGTGGATGATGCCATCGTTGTTATCGAGAACTCGCACCGGCTCTTCAATGAAAACAAGAACTGGGACATCAAGCAGGCCGTGAAAGCGGCTGCGGGTGAGGTGTTCATACCGGTTTTCTCGGGTACGCTGACGACCATTGCCCCGTTCTTTCCCCTGTTGTTCTGGCCGGGCATCGTGGGTGAGTTCATGAAGTTCCTGCCCTTGACGCTAATTCTGACCTTGTTTGCGTCGCTGTTCGTCGCCTATGTGATCAACCCGGTTTTTGCCGTGTCGTTTATGAAGCGTCATGAGGATGAACACCAAAAGAACGCCAAACCAGGTTTCAACGAGATTAAACGCCCGGTTATGATTCTAGCTGTACTGGCGGGAGTTGGCTACGTAATTGACCGGGGCATAGGAAACCTGTTTGTCCTGTTCCTCATCCTGTACGTCTTCAATCATTACATCCTGACGCCAAAGTTGATACTGCCCTTCCAGGATCGGCTGCTGCCGGGTCTGAAAAATGGCTACCGTCGTCTGATTTCGTGGGTGCTGACGGGGTATCGGCCTGCGTTCGTAGTGCTAGCTGCGTTTGTTCTGCTGATTGTAACGTTCGTGGTCGTCGGCATTGCCAAACCTAAAGTGCTTTTCTTCCCCAGCGGTGAGCCGGACTACGTCTATGTGTACAACGTAATGCCGGTTGGTACTGACGCCCGTGTCACGGACTCAGTTACTAAGGTGATTGAGAAGCGTGTGTTTAAGGTACTTGAAGAAAACCAGGCGACAGATATTGTGAACTCGGTGATATCGAACGTGGGCAAAAACGCGGGTGACCCCACCAACCCCGACCGATCAGCCACGCCCCAGAAGTCGAAGGTGACCGTAGCGTTTAAGGGCAATGAAGAGCGTAATGGCCTTTCGACCGATTCGCTGCTGGCCAAAATTCGGGTGGCCATGCGCGGTCTGCCAGGCACCGAAATCTCGGTAGCCCGCGAAAGCAACGGACCACCAACCGGAAAACCCATTGCCATTGAGATTGCCGGGGACGATTTTGGTCAGCTTCAAACACTCGATAAGCAACTGCGGCAGCGAATTAGTCAGGCTGGTATACAGGGCATTGACCAATTGAAGTCAGACCTCATTACCAACAAGCCCGAGATTGTTATCAACATTGACCGGGAGAAGGCCGAGCGTGAAGGTATCTCGTCGGCTCAGGTAGCGCTGGCCATTCGGACGGCGTTGTTCGGTACGGAGGTCTCGCGCTTCCGCGATGCTAAAGATGAGTACCCGATTATGGTCCGCCTGAAACCCGATGACCGTAGTCAGATCGACCGGTTGCTGAGCCTGAACGTAGTGTATCGGGACATGGCATCGGGTGGCATGCTGCGACAGGTGCCCGTTACGTCTGTCGCTAACATCACTTATTCCACTACGTTTAGCCAGATCAACCGCAAGAACCAGCAGCGGGTTGTCACCCTGAACTCCGACGTAGTGCCGGGCTATAACGCCAACCAGATCGTTGCCCAGATTCAGCAGGTGGTCAATGATATGGATGTGCCAAACGGCTACACCATCAGAATGGGTGGCGAACAGGAAGATCAGCAAGAGTCGATGAGTTTCCTGATATCGGCCTTCGGCATCGCCATTTTGCTGATTTATCTGATTTTAGCGACGCAGTTTAATTCGGTTGTCAAGCCGCTGATCATCTTCGTCACCATCTTCCTGTCGTTGATTGGGGTGTTCCTGGGATTCGTGATTACGGGAAAATCGTTCTCGGTCATTATGTCGGGCGTGGGTATCATTGCCCTGGCGGGTATTGTGGTGAAAAACGGGATCCTGCTCATTGAGTTTATCGAGGAATTACGCGGACGGGGCATTCCATTGCGGGAAGCCATCATTGAAGCGGGCGGTATTCGTCTGACACCGGTATTACTGACGGCATCTGCGGCCGTACTGGGCCTGATTCCGCTGGCGTTTGGCCTGACAGTCGATTTCGTCGGTTTATTCCGCGATTTCAACCCACACGTCGTCATCGGTGGTGACTCGTCGGTGTTCTGGAACATCCTGGCCTGGACCATCATATACGGCCTTACCTTTTCAACGGTGCTAACGCTCGTGATTGTACCCAGTCTGTACTGGATCAACGAGCGTGTCCGGATGAAGTGGTTTGGTAAGAAAGACCCCGC
>DATHAW010000352.1:0-10090 GCA_035296465.1 Spirosoma sp. | reverse complement strand
GCTTTGTTAGGGAGCGTATGAACACCATTATTGCCCCTATGCTCGATCAGAACCACAGCCAAGATTCTTATTTGAAGATGGCTGCATAAGGTTATCTTACCAACACAAAGGCCGATTCTCTTTTGGGAATCGGCCTTTGTGTTGGTAAGAATTCTCTAATTCACCCGTTAGGGTCTCAGGGCATCGTCCATGGTCTCAATAAGGGCTTCGAGTGTAATGATCGCGGACAGGTTAAGCTTTGTTTGAAGCTCCCACAATACCGCTGAATCACGCTACTACTATTAGATTACGTACTAGGCGTCGATATTTACTGCTTAAAGGTTGTTGAACTAGCACGGGGCGGGCTGCTACACGTAGCAGCCGCAGGGAGTGGATTGAACCATTAGCAAAAAAGTGGAAGGATCTAAGAAAGAATCTGGGCGGAGAAGGCTTCCTTAGTTTTTCCAAATCCGGTAAACGGTAGCCTTTGACCCGATCGCTGTGCCGCTGCTGGCCTGGAAGGCGATCTGGGAGATGATACCGGTCCAATTCGGGTCAGCTGTGGTAATCGTATAGGTACGACGCACGCCATCCCCGATGATAGTAAAAGGCTTTATGAACTCGGTGCCGGGCGCCGAGACCTGACCAGGCTTAACCCACTTAAAGTTCAAAGTACTACCTCCTCCTTCGATTTTCATGTCAATATGTATCGTCTGGATCTGACTGGCTAGCCAGGCGCGTGGTGGCAAAAACAGCCCGCCCCAAAGCGCGGCTACGCCATTGTCAATCTTAGGCTCACCAATCGCTACGACATATTCCCCATTGACGAGTTTAGCCCCTCCTGTAACGTCCATCTTCGACATATCAAAGTCGAGTGACTGGTCGGGGGCTTCGAGCGCAGCAATCTTCTGGCGAACCTCCGACAGACGACCCAGGATAATGTAGCCATCGTCTTCAAACCGACCGGGGTTGTTGTAATTTCGGGGCGTGTTGGCCGCGATATAACCAGCACCACCTTCTGACCAGTGGTCTGTCCGGTTGTTGAACTGAGCGTTGGTGAAGGCAGAGTTTCGGGGCGTATAGAGTGTTAAGCCCTGACCATCCCTGTCGCGGAAAGCGCCCATCCAGCACTCCGAGGAGTAGATCGAACGGCTCCAGCCGATACCACCGCTCTCGGTGACGGTCCGGTCGACAGGTTTCGATCCGGCCTTGCCCAGGGGTGTATAGACGCGGTAGAACGGAGCCGCTAGGTAGGCACAGGGGTTTTCCTGAAAAGCACCTCCGTACTCGGGAGCAGGCGGGCTGGTTACCTCTTTGGTATGCCGAACGAAGTATTTAGCGGCTGTTCCATTCAGGCTAATCCACTGCTCGATGATCATCGGCCCGTCCTGATTGGGAACGCCCCAATACTTAGGCCGGATTTTCGCGTAGAACTCCTTGCCCCGGGTGGGGTGGACATAGATCGCCGAAGCCAGGATCGTGCTCTCGGCGTAGTAGGGAGCTAGCGAGCCCCCCTGCACAGTATTGGCACCGGTGTCGAAGCCATAATTGCCTGTGTTGGTACCGTTGGGGGCCTGGAACTTGTGTGACGGTGACCAGTAGTCTGAGCCAAATTGCAGTTGCCGCCCTTTGTCAGAGAAACTGGTGCCGTAGCGCGGATCGCCGGGCCGGGCGTCATTGTTCTGGTCATCGTTGATGAAGTTATCATTGGGGTTGCCAATGTAGTTCATCCAAGTGATGCAGGCGCCGACGGACCGTTTAAACCCGACGCGGATGATGCCGTTGTCGATAAACTTCATGTCCGCCCCACTCCACCCCTGGTCGGGTACCGCGACGTACTGAGAGGAAGCGTAACCGCCCGTCCCAACGGAATCATTAACTATCTTAATTGGGGCCGTAATGAAGATTGACGAAGTGTCAGTTGTGGTTATCAAAGGGTCGGTTGGAGCCGTGGGTATCGTAGTCGTGGGTACCGTGGTCGTGGGTAATGTAGTCGACGGAGCAACACCCGTTCCGGGGCAAGAAGCCGTCTTGCGGGGGCTGCCCGACAGGTCGAGTGAGGTGCCCGCTGGCCGCACTGAGATGGTCAGCGGGACATTCGCTTTATAATCGTCCGGTATCACCCATACATAGCCGTACTTGTTATAGTCCTTTACCCCAAACGTATTCGCTACGTCCTGCCGAACCTGATCGGCCTGGACCGTTGAGACTTTTACCCCATTGATATACATGTCGACCTTCGGTGACTGCCGGATATTGTTATTGTCTATAACCCAGCCCGATACGGCATTGCAGTCGGCATAATCCAAAAAACCCTTATAGGAGACAGCCGCTGAACCCACCGACACAGGGGGATTTGTCATTACATACAACAGAACACTGGTATCCCCTTTTCGCTTTGCCGATGTCTGCTCTGATTCGGCTTTGACCTTAACCGTAGCCTTCTCAACGAACAGATCCTGACCGCTACCCTGTGCCGGCCCCCGCAACAGACGAAAACTTGTGCCGGACTCAAAACGCTGGAAATGCCCCTGAATACGATACGTCATCAGCGCGTGGGAGGGAAAGGACAACGCATCCGTAACCTCATCGGCCAACTCCCCCCCCGTCTGCTCGAAGCCCACTGGCTGCAGCAGCTTCAGGCGGTAAGCAGAAGCACCTGAATGAAAGAAAAGCAGACTCGGCGCTATGTTGAGCAGTTCGGCGGTGATGGTAAGTTCAAGGGTTTCTCCCAGGCCGATGACTGACTTATTGCAAGCTATCCGGAAGCGAATGGGGTCATTGAGGGTTGGGGTGGCCAGGTCCGGCCGCAGCGGTCCCCAGTAAGCAGCTGGTGCCTTGGCAGATAACTGGTTGGGAGAATTGGTGTCTTTATCACCGACCGGGCGTTGGCCACCATCGGAGAAAGGCATGAAGGCTGTCAGCACGAAGCCTGCCAACAAATACCAATAGGTTTGCAAGCTAATGGGTATAAACTTTTTTCGCATTGTAAATGCAGAGTGTATAGCTTACAACTGGGTCAACTGATGACGTATGGCTAACACAGGCGTTTTGTTGGGCTACGTGATAGGCTAGCTAAGCTGTTTTAACCAGGTCTACTAGCGTTTCTATCCACAGGGGGTTGTCGTTCAGGCTTTCGACTAACTGCCAGTGCTGGCCACCCCGCTCCTCAAACAACTCTTTGTATTCTTCACCTACCTCAATGGTCGTTTCTAAACAGTCGGCTACGAAGGCGGGCGAAAAAGCCAGTACACTTTTGACACCCGAGGCCGCAAGTTCTTTAATGACATCGTCTGTATAGGGCTTTACCCACGGGTCGCGACCCAGCCTCGACTGGAAGCAGGTCGTGTAAGTTCCCTCAGCAAGGCCTAACTCCCGCACGATTCGGCGCGTAGTTTCAAAGCATTGCGCCCGGTAACAGTGTTGATTCATGGCCGTAAGCGATCCGCAGCAGTCCCCAAACCGGCAAACGGCCTTGGTAACGTCGCCCTTACGAATCTGGCGTTCGGGCAGGCCATGATAACTAAACAGAACGTGGTCATAGTCGCGCTCGGCCAGGTATTTACGACCCGCCTGCACAAAAGCCCCGATAAACTTGGGGTGTTCTAAAAAGCGGTTAACAAACCGGAGTTGCGGCATCACCTGCCAGGACTTCAGAATCTCCATCACCTTTTCGTATACCGACCCGGTTGAGGCAGAGGCATACTGCGGAAAAAACGGGATTACGACCAGGTCGGTCAGGCCCATCCGCTGAAAGTCGGCCAGGGCCGAATCTATGCTGGGGCTTTGGTAACGCATAGCCAGTTTCACTACGTATTCGCTACCGAGCGCCTGCTGCAACTGCTGCTCAACGACATAGCCGTAATGCTTTAGCGGTGAGCCAGTATCAGACCAGAGCTGCTTATAAACCTTTGCTGACTTTGGGGCGCGAAAAGGCGCTATGATGCCATTAACGAGCAGAAAACGCGGGATAAGGGGAATGTCGATCACACGCCCGTCCATAAGAAACTCACGCAGGTACTTGCGTACATCGGGAATGGAGGGGCTGTCTGGTGTTCCTAAATTAACAATCAATACCCCCGTTTTGCCAACGGGCGCCTTTGCCGCAACAGGCGGCTGTCGAACAGGTGCTTCCATACAAGGCAAACAGGAAATAGATGGTTTGAGTTTGGGCTTTTAGCATTTACCAATGGGTAAATGCTAAACGTCACTTTGCCTGTGGGTATCGACTCAGGTCGGTACGCGTAAAATCGCTAAACACTTCACCTGGCAGGCCCGTAAAAACCATTATTTCGGTCAGGTCACGGTCGCCCCGTTCGCCGGAGAGCAAAATAGCGCCATGTTTCCGGTAATCCCCCCAGGGTAGCGTAAATCGGGGGGCTGGGTCCGTGTATTTAGAAAAGTGAGCCCACTGGGTTACCAGACGCGTCTGTTTATCGACCCACACGTGGTATTTATTGTCGGGGGTCACGCCAACGCCCTTGAACGTCATTTGAATCAGGTCAGCTGGTTTGCCATCTTTCGTGGCAGTGGTGTCGCCGAGGTATTTTAGTGTCACCCCCGAATCTTTTAGTTTGAAGGGCATCACCAACCAGTAAGAATCGTTGATCCAGGCTGCTTTGCCGGCTTTCACGTACTTCGCCACTGAATCCGGCTCCGTCAATTCCTGGCCGCTGCGAAACACCCGGCCTTTGTCAGTATTAATATTGAGCAGCACGGTTTGATCATCGCGTAGGTTATCGACCCTTACCATCCCGGTCCATTTATTCCAGACAAGTTTGCGGGCGCCGAAGAAATTCCAGGCGATGAGTTGGGTATTGTCCCAGGCTTTTCGCCCACCTATGGCCGCCATGACTTCGTCGGCAATCTGCACGGCTTTCGGGTCGGAGCCAGCCATGTCAAAGCCTTGTGCCGGTGGGTTAGGTGATTTTTTCGATTGCGCGACTCCAACGGAAGCACTCAGAATCAAACAAAACAACAGGAGTTGACGTAGTCTCATAGATGATTGGGTTTTATCAGGCAAAATTAGTCTGAATAATGACAAATAGGTCCGCCACCGTGGAAAACGATAAACCTCAGTAGCCGGCAACACAAGTTATTCTGCTTTTAAAATAGCTCACTACCAGTCCGATTCCACGGTTGCTGCCGGTACAGGCCAACCTTCTGGATGAACAATTAGTCAGCTCCGGTTGCAGCTTACGGCGCAGAAAATCCGTCTGTTGATACAGGCCAACTCCCTCAACCTGGTCATTTACCCAGAACCCGACGTTTTTCACGCTCCAGTCGCCGGTACGCATCACCGAAATTATGGCCATTGGCAATAGCATTGGTCAGGGCTGAAACGCCCGACTGGCCCACCACTTCTAGCCAGCGCGATACTTCGTCAGCAGCGGTTTGGTAGGCCAGCATTACGTGGCCGTAGTCGTCGCTCCCGAAAAAGTCGCGGGTAGTTTCCAGATCGGCAAGCTTAAGCATCGGACGCCGGGAAAAAGGCATCATATCCTCGTCGAAGGCTCTATTACTGGCCTGAATACTGTCTGGCTGCTCCCAAACGGCGGGGTTGCTGAACCGGTAGTCGACCATCAGGGCCAGCCCTTCGTTAAACCACTGTGGAATCTGGCGTTTAACGCGCCACCAACCCAACCGAGCAAACAGTTCATCGTGACAAAGTTCGTGAGCAATCACGTCAGCGTTGTTACCCTCTGGCCCCAGAATCAGGTATGATTTCCCCCAGGGTGTTCCAACGCTGCACCCGGCCCCCTCACCTCCCAGGCAGTACTTCTCATAGTCCGTCTGCTGCGGACAATAAATCAATATGGCCTGCCCACGCTGATCACCCCAGAAACGTCTGATACGGTTGTGAGCAGTCCGCACATGAAGCTGAAGCTGTTTTTTTTGCTGAATTGTAGCCGAGTTGCTTACGTATAGCTGTTTCTCCAGCCCCGGCATGATCTGGCAGTCGTCTGATTGCCCAATCCGGATGCAACGCATTACCTGCGGGTAAAGGATCAGAAAGCTAATCGGCAACGCAATTAACAGCGGCAGAACGTAGCGGAACAGCAAACGCATGTACAGGTCAACCAATCAAACAGAGGTTTGTTACCCTGCGATTGACAATCAATAGTTTAAGGCCTTTCAGATTGCGGGGATTTTACTGAACGACCGATAGCGACTCCTGGCTGCCAACTCGCACCACATCGTAATCAGCAGGATTGACCTGCCGGGTAGCTTTGCGGTAAGTGGCCGTCAGGCCGGGCCATATCGTCGTATTTTTGCCGCGCGAGTCCAGATACCAGCTTTGACAACCCGACGCCCAGACCGTACCCGCCAGTTTCTGCTGTATAGTGGCGTTGTAGCGCGCCTGCGCTTCGGGCTTCACGTCCAGAAATGCATCGGGACCAGCCTTGTCGAGCAAATCGAGATACCCCAGCACATACTGCACCTGCGACTCGATCATGTGGACAATGGAATTGTGTCCAAGCCCCGTGTTCGGCCCGACCAGAAACAGTAGATTTGGGTAGCCCGATGCGGTGATGCCGTAGTGAGCTTCGGGGCCAGTTGTCAACCATTGATTAAAGAGATTTTCTCCCCGGCGTCCCATAATGTGCAGATCGCAAATGATTTCAGATGCCACAAAGCCGGTACCATAGATGATGGCGTCGACGGGTCGCTCTGCTCCATCACTGGTGATAATAGCGCTGGGCGTAACCCGGTCGATACGGTCTGTTATCAGTTCGACATTGGGGCGGGTTAGGGCGGGGTAATAGTCGTCAGAAACTAGCACGCGCTTGCAGCCGAGCTTATAATTAGGCGTGGCTTTCCGCCGGAGTTCAGGATCACTGATAGCCGCTTCGAGGTGTTTTTGGGCTTCCTTGGTGCCGAATTTATTAAACGTTTCATTGCCCAAAAACGACAGCCCCCGCAGTTCATTGAGCCAGTAAATAAAGGACCGGTACGCTTTCTGCAGGACGGGCATCCGCCGGAACAGCCGTTGCTCAACCGGCGACACGGCCCGGTCCAAACGGGGCGTCACGTAGGGTGCTGTTCGCTGAAAAATAGAGAGTTGCTCAACGTTTGGCGCTAACTGCGGCACAATCTGGATGGCACTGGCTCCGGTGCCAATGATGGCGACACGTTTACCGGTCAGATCGTAGCTATGGTCCCAGTTGGAGGTGTGAAAGGCCCGGCCCGCAAACGTACCGATGCCATTCAGCTTTGGAATATAGGGCCGATTCAGTGGCCCAAGGGCCCCAATCACGACGCGGGCGGTTAGGCTGTTGCCTGTCCGGTCGGTGAGTGTCCAGAACCCGTCCGATTCCGAAAACTCGGTGCGAGTGATTTCCGTATTGTACCGAATGGTCGGAGCCAACTGATACGTATCGACAACATTTTTAAGATAGTTCAGAATTTCAGGCTGGGGGGAGTACATCCGCGACCAGTTTGGATTCGGTGCAAACGATAGCGAATAGAGGTGCGAGGGAACATCGCAGGCGCACCCCGGATAGACGTTGTCGCGCCAGGTTCCACCCACTTCTGCTGCCCGCTCAAAGACAACAAAGGACGTATTGCCCCGCTGTTTAAGCCGGACAGCCGCTCCTAAACCGGCAAACCCGGCCCCAATTATGGCTACATCGACATCTGGTTTCATTGCCCTGTTATCTATTTGTAAAAATAACACAAAAACCGGTTTTCCCGTAAAGCGAGTAGGGCAGAACTATTGCTTCCGGCCCAGCCATAATCCGCCAATCACCAAACCTGTACCAATGACCGTGTAGACCGTAATGGGTTCGCCCATGAGCAGATAGGAATAGGCAAATCCGAATATAGGGCATAAAAACAACCAGAGCGATGCCCGGACAGCATCTTGCCGAACCAGATAAAACCAAAGTTGTAGGGCCGCCACCGAGACAGGCAGAATCAGCCACAACACCGACACCCAGAATCGCTCGTCGTAGTGCGACAGGCCAAAATCGGCGAAGATCAAGGTGAACGGCATCAGGAGAATTCCGCCCAGCAAGACCTGCCAGCCGTTAATGACGAGGCTAGGCAGTCGCCACTCGATACCGGCATAATAGACCGTAGCGGCTGATACAGACACCATACCGGCCAGCAGAATTAGTAGCCCTTCAACAGTGGCATAACTAGTCTGTAGCAACGGATACGTCGCTACGCCAACACCAACGATACCCAGCAGCAAGCCACCTAGCTCGTTACGACGCGGCATCCGGCGCAACCATAATGCTGACAGCAAGGCAATAAATAAGGGGTTAGTCGCGGTAGATAAACTGCCAATTCCCGCCGACACCTGTTTAAGCGCGATGACAAACGCACCCAGATAGATGGTCGTGTTCAGGAGGGCAAAAATGCTCAGTTGCCTAAATTCAGTACGTGTCGGCCAGGCATTCTTAAGACTATACGCTTCTGATTTACCCGTCCTGCTTCGTTGCACACCGTAGGCAAACAGCAGCATGCTCGTTCCTGCTATGAAGAACCGGGCATTGGCCAGAATCAGCGGATGCACTGACTGCACTCCAAATTTAGTGGCAACGGACGCCGATGCCCAGAGGGCTGCAAAAAGGAGGCCGGGGACTGTATAGTTCACAAATACAAGTCAATAGTGCTCAAAATAAGTTGGTTGGCTGGTCACAAGCTGCCTATGGTAAGTTTTATGGCCGAAGAAACGTAGTTCCTTAATAAAATAGATATATTGCCAGCGTTCAAGTGCCCGACGGGGGCATAAAATCAATCACTAAAACCAACAGCACAATGGCGATTGTTAAAGTAATTGAAGTGATAGCATCATCAGAAAATGGCGTTGATGATGCGATTCGCAGTGCCGTAGCCGAAGTTTCGAAAACGGTTCGTAATATCGACTCGGTATACGTGAAAGACATTAAGGCACACGTTAAAGATGGCCAGGTCACCACGTTTGGCCTTGTTTGCCAGATTTCATTCCGGGTAGATGATCAATAAAATCTGCTACTGATACTCAAAAGGCCCTTGTTAAGGGCCTTTTGAGTATCAGACAAAATTATAGTTTCATTCATCTATTGCAGTTGTAGTTCAGAATCCAATCTTTCCTTTCCGCCCATTCCCCTTCTGCCCGGCGGCCCACTCTTTCATGGTGTCTATTTCTTTCTCGAAACCGCCCGACAGAATCGGAAAACGCATCCACGAGCGCGGGTCGAGGTTATGATCATCGAGGTGAAAGCTGGGGGCGTAACGTTCACGCTTCCACTGGTTGCGGCTCCAGAGTTTGAAAAACCGTTCCACCCAAATCAGCAACTTCTCGCGGTCGTGTAGTTTGGCAAATTGTACTTCCATCAACTTCAGCACCTCCACGGGCGACTGTTTATCGCGGATGGCGCTTACTTCAATGGCGTTCAGGACATCATAAGGCATTAAGTCTTCTTCGTCGGTTTGCTTTTTATCTAATGGGCGGAGTTCGGCAGTAGGCTCCAGGTTGTTCACGGCGTGTAGCCCTTTTACCTTAATGAGTTCATTGGGTGCAATGGGTCCGGTGGCAAGACTGGTACGGTCGGTGGGTTCAGGAGCATTTTTCACGTTCAGGCCCACGGTTTCGAGCCAGCGCAGCCAGCCCCGCAAAAAGTGTTTGTCGATGCCGGTGATGGGCGAGATGCTTCCCGCCGTGTCGCCGTCCATGGTAGCATAGCCCACGGCCGCTTCAGAGCGGTTCGACGTACTGAGCAACAGCGCATTGTTAATGTTGGCCAGCATCCAGATACCCGGTGCCCGCACCCGCGCCTGAATGTTTTGCAGGGCTATGTCGTCGGTTTTCCACGATAATTTACGGCCTAGTTGCTCCTCAATCAGCCCCCGGTACGTGTCGACCAGGCCATTGATGTTGATGTTAAGGAACGTAGCGCCAATGTCGTCGGCAAGTTCTTTCGCCGAATTGAAGGTATCGTCCGACGAGTTTTCTGTACCCTGATACATAACCGTCAGCAGTTTGCCGACCATAGCTTCGGGTGTTTTGCAATCCTGAACGGCTTTGATATAACTCAACTTCTTTTTGACCCCATCGATGCCGAGGTTCTCGACGGCCATTCGAATCATCAGGTACACTGTAGCGGCAATGGCCGACGAATCG
>DATHAW010000351.1:0-1713 GCA_035296465.1 Spirosoma sp. | reverse complement strand
GTCTGATGTCGACTCTGGCCTTCGTACTATCGCGCGAGATGGCCGGGCTACTGGCAGGCGGATCAGGAAAAACGGCTGAGGGCGGCACTAAGGAAAAAGAGGAATTCAACTTCTGTTTTGCCCCCGATGCCCCTGTGACGCAAGTTGATGGTTCGGCCAAACCCATTAGTACCGTAGCGGTGGGTGACATCGTATTGGGTTATAATACCCAAACAAAGACTTTTGCTCCCACCCGCGTTACGAACGTAGATACGCACCAATCCACAAACATCGTTCTGGCGGGCGTGTGGCTGGTTTCTGCCAATGAACTTACTGCCGATAACCGGGCCAATGTCTCTGTTCCAGTTTTATTCGAAGCAACCGCCAATCATCCCGTATTAACGGCAACAGGTCGCAAACCGCTAGGCGGTGTCAAGGCCGGCGAGATGCTGTTTCGATTCGAAAATGGCAAGCCAGTTCCCTACCGCGTCGTTAGGCCTGAATCATCCAGTCGTTCCGTTAAAACAGTGTATAACCTGACTACCGAATCTGGTGCTTACATCGTAGGCGAAACGGTTGTGCTGGACAAATAAACCGGACGTAACGCCGACATTACCAACTTTATGTCGGCATTACTCTTCGTCTTCCCCCTCCCCTTTTGTCATCTGTGCTTCGAGCAGATACGCCCCTTTGACAACAACCTTGCTCAGATCAACTGGTTTAATTGGAATCACTTCGAGCCGTCCCTGCACAACCTGTCCCAGCATGACCGGGATACGTTGGTAAGTACGGTCCTGACTGGTCAGAACATACACAAATCCGGTTTGACCTTTGCGCACAATGGCCTCCTCGGGCAAGGTGGTGGCAGTGCGTGAGCCGGTTTGGATGCGGGCATTTAGAAACATACCGGGAATGAGCCGGGCTTCCTGTTGTTCACTGATGATGTGCCCGTGGATAATTATGGTCCGGGCCTCCCCTTCAAACGCTTTTCCAACCAGGTAGACACGGCCCCGTACCGTTTCGGACCCTAATTTTGGATCGTTGAGCAGAATGGTCTGGCCAATTTTTATCTTGAAAGCATCATTTTCAAAAACACTCAATTCGAGGTGTTTATGTTCCTGATTCATAACCTAAAACAGCACATCCGTTGTAGCTACCTGTTGACCCAGGTGTACATTTGATGCCGTTACGTAACCCGCTACCGGTGCGGTGATACGCATCACCGATGCCAGTTTGCCGTCATTCAGTGATCCTACCGACGTACCGAGCGTCTGGAGTTTAAGTGCCAGCGAACTAACCAGAGCCCGGTTGCTGCCATAATCGGCTTCGGCCTGCTGAAGCCGCTTTTTAGCCCCCACATCCTCAGCATTCAGGACTTTCTGCCGTTGAAGTTCGGCCTGTTGGTACGTTAACTGACTAGTGGCCTGCATGTAATCCTGCTGCATCTGAATGAAGTCGAGACTTTGCAGCGTTGCCAGGGTTGCTCCCTTACCGACACGCTGACCTGGCAGTACGTTAACGCTTTTAATGACGCCGTTGATGAGCGGACTTACGGAGGCCATGTACTGAGGTGGCACATCGACGGTGCCGGTTGTTTTAACTTCGTCACTAACGGTTGTTTGAGCAGCTGCGCCAAGCTGTAGGTCCATGGCTTTTAATTGCTCTGCCGTAACCGTAATCTGGTCGGATGCAGGCTTCGTAGACTCACCGGTAGGCGGTTGGCTTATTTCGTCG
>DATHAW010000350.1:0-3147 GCA_035296465.1 Spirosoma sp. | reverse complement strand
GGCTGGCTAAAAAGATACTACTCGCCAATACCTTCGCCGAGTTGGCCGACACCGTCTTCAACGCCCCGCCTGATAGCTACCCAACGGCTACGGCCTGGCTTGGCATCGTTGCTTATACGCTTCAGATTTATTTCGACTTCTCCGGCTACTCCGACATGGCCATTGGCTTGGGGAAAATGGTTGGGTTCGATTTTAAAGAGAACTTCAATTATCCGTACGTTGCCAAGTCCATTCAGGATTTCTGGCGACGCTGGCACATCTCGCTCTCGAGCTGGTTCCGCGACTATGTTTATATTCCGCTGGGGGGTAACCGGGGCGGTAAATTCAGTACGTATCGCAACCTGCTGATTGTCTTTTTTGTAACGGGACTGTGGCACGGAGCTAGCTGGAGTTTTATTGTTTGGGGGCTTTATCACGGTGTTTTTCTGCTCATCGAACGGGCTGGGCTGGGTAAATGGCTGGAGCGGGTATGGTCGCCCATTGCTCACCTTTATACGTTGCTGGTCGTGGTGGTAGGCTGGGTCTTTTTCAGAACCGAAACGCTGACCGCCGGGATAGCTTACCTCCAGAAAATGATCGGGCTCGCCCCTCAAACAGATGCTATTGCAGCGTATCCACCAGTTATTCTTCTGAACATTGAGGTAGTGGCTGCGTTGTTGCTGGGCATTTTATTCTCAACGCCCGTTTACCACCGGTTTCAGCGGGTTTGGCAGCGACTGCAAACAGGAGTCATGTTTCATTCCGCGCGGGTGATGCTCGACTCGCTCTATGCCGTTGGCTTGTTTGGGTTATTCATTATGGCGGTTATGTACCTGGCGGCCGATACGTATAACCCGTTTATTTACTTCCGCTTCTAATCCCCTATCCTCGTTTATGCCTTCATTACAGGACTTTGACCACCAACGGTTTGTGGCTGACCAGCAAAGCAGCCCAGCGCCGGCAATAAAGCGGTTTCGTTTTATTTTAACCGGAATTGGGTTTGTCATATTGCTGGTGCTGCCAATGCTGGATCAGTGGTTAGGTTTATCAGCGGGGTTCAAAACCACCGAAAAACGCATTCTGGCTCCTTTTCCAACGTTTGAGTTTCCACACGTCCGACGTTACGTTAACCAGTTTGGCTTATACTACAAGGAAAATTTTGGCTGGCGTAATGCCCTGTTCTACCAGTACAGTCACTGGAAATACGGGGTGCTGGGTATATCACCCTTACCCGAAAAAGTGGTCGTTGGTAAGAACGGCTGGTTTTTTCCGGGCAACAGTCACAACCGGGTAGTTGATCAGTATCGGGGACTGCAACCGCTGTCGGCAGCAGCGCTCGACTCGATCAGCGGTCGGCTGAACTATTATCAGCAGGAACTGGCAAAACAGGGCACCCGGCTCTACGTAGTGGTAGCCCCTGATTCGTACACGATCTACCCGGAGCATGTACCCGATTACCTGAAGACCCGAAAGTCAGCTTCCAACTTCGACCGGTTGAAGCAACACCTGGCCCAGCACACGCGTATTCCTTTTATTGATGTGCGGGATAAATTAAGGGCAGCCAAAGCCATAAACGTAACATATTTCAAGACTGATACGCATTGGAATGATTTTGGCGCAATGATTGCGTCGATGGGCGTGGTGGAACGTGTTCGGCAGGATTTCCCCCAGATGCCGGAGCCTCACCTTTCTAACTACATCATTCGCCCTAAACAGGGTGGTCCAGGCGATCTGGTATTTCTGCTTGCGCTGAATCAGGAAATCGTAGATTCAGTCAATTACCAAATTGAATCGGTCGCTCATCTGCGCGTCACAAAGCTGGAAAGTACGCCCAACCCCGAGACAAACCTGCCCACTGAGCGGTTCGTTTCTACTAACAAAACCAGTCCAAAGCTGTATCTGTTGGGCGATTCGTTCACAGCCCACATGAATTCGTTTATGCCCGGCTACTTTCGCGAGATGTATGTCGAACGAAGTTCCCGGCTGAATCTGAGACAGGTGCAGGCCGAACGCCCCGACGTACTCGTGCTTGAGATAGCTGAGCGCAATATTGATTGGCTCAAGGGCTTATGATGTTCAGTTGCCTGTTTACCTACTGGCAATGGGCTGCTTCGTTATGTTCGCGGGTCGCCTTCCCAGAATCAGATCGGCTGCTTTCTCAGCAATCATGTAGACCGGTGCGTTAGTATTGCCCGAGACAATCGTAGGCATCACGGACGCATCGACTACCCGCAGACCCTCAATGCCACGAACTCTCAAGTCGCTGTCGACGACAGCCATTTCATCGGTGGCTGGTCCCATTTTGCAGGTGCCAACCGGGTGATAAACGGTTTCGAGCTGTTGCAGCAGGTGCTGCCATATGCCATCGTCGGAGGTATGGTCGGTGGGCGTTTGAATACACTGGCGATACGGTCCGAACGCATCGGCCTGCATCACATCCAGCGCCTGTCTGATTCCCCGAATGAGCACCCGGCGGTCGTCTTCGTGTGTCAGGTAGTTCGGCTGGATCACGGGCGCGTCGAACGGATTGGCTGATCGAAGGCCAACGTACCCAACGCTTTTAGGTTTCAATAAAGTTGGCAGGATCGTATAACCGTCGGTGGTGGGCCAGGTTGCGAGATCATACATATTGGTTTTATAGTCATTGCCCATGTGTACCGGCGCGAAATGAAACTGCATATCGATCCGCTCCACCGACGGGTCGGTTTTCAGGAAGGCCACGGCTTCGAGCGGGCTTATGGTCATCGGCCCTTTCTTCGACAGGATGTATTGGCCCAGTGCCTTAAGCTGGTTAAGCGGTTTCAGGTGGAAATTAGAAGAGATGCCCCGCTGCGAACACAGGCTGCTGACGCCCGAGAACAGGTGATCCTGCAGGTTTTGCCCCACACCCGCCAGTTCTTTCTTCACCGTTACGCCTGCCGACCGAAGCGCATCGGCTGGCCCGATGCCCGAGAGCATGAGCAACTGGGGTGATTGAAACGCTCCCGCCGACACGACCACCTCCCTGGCTGCGGTGGCGGTTTGCGTTTGATTTTTCCCCGTTATGAACTCAACACCAGTGGCGCGGTCGTTTTTTAGGATCACCTGCTTCGTTAGGGCACGGGTGATGACCATTAAATTAGGACGTTTCAGGGCGGGTTTCAGAAACGCCGTGGCCGCACTGTGGCG
>DATHAW010000349.1:0-2298 GCA_035296465.1 Spirosoma sp. | reverse complement strand
TGGAAGAACCATCTGAAGTCGATGCCGATCAGGATATGCCGCTGTTTGTGCCGGTGCAGGGGCATGTTCAGTTCGAAGATGTGCAATTTACGTATCCCTCACGAGCCGACGTACCAGTCCTTAAGGGCATTACACTAAACGTAGCGGCCGGACGTAAAATCGCGCTGGTTGGACAGAGCGGAGCCGGTAAATCGACCATTGTGCAGTTGCTAATGCGGTACTATGCCATTGACGGTGGCAAAATTACAGTTGATGGGCGCGATCTGGCAGGCTTCAACGTAACGGAACTTCGCAAAAATATCGCCGTCGTACCCCAGGAAGTAATGCTCTTTGGCGGTACGATCATGGAAAATATTCAATATGGCAAACCAGGTGCTGCCGAATCTGAAGTGCGCGAAGCAGCCCGTAAAGCCAACGCCCTCCAGTTCATCGACTCATTCCCCGAAGGCCTCCAAACAATTGTGGGTGAGCGGGGCGTTAAACTATCGGGTGGGCAGCGACAGCGGATTGCTATTGCCCGCGCCATTCTGAAAGACCCGGCCATTCTGGTCCTGGACGAAGCGACGAGTTCGCTCGATGCTGAGTCCGAACGACTGGTGCAGGAGGCTCTGGACGAGTTGATGCAGAACCGCACAACCATTATTATTGCGCACCGGCTGGCTACAATTCGTAAAGTCGATATGATTTATGTCATGCGTGAGGGTCAGATAGCTGAAACCGGCACGCATGATCAGTTAGCCACGCAGGAAGACGGTATCTACGCCAACCTGGTTCGATTGCAGTTTGAAACCATTGAATAGAGACGAAAAATAGTGCCGGTCCGCTGATGCGGTTTCTCTAATAAACTACATGATGACCCCATCCGCCCAAACGCTTAAAGATTTCAAGCTCCGGCACACTAATGGCCGAGAGGAAGTGCTCGACCTGTTTCTGAACGCGGGTCACGCGCTGGCGCATAATGATGTCGAAAATGGGTTAGGTCCTGATCACGACCGCGTGACTATTTACCGTACACTGCGGACGTTTCTGGATAAGGGATTGCTCCATAAAGTGCTGGACGATGAGGGCGGAACTAAATATGCGCTCTGCCGGGAAGCTTGTACGGATGGGCACCACCATCACGATCACGTTCATTTTAAGTGCGAACTGTGTGCTCAAACTACATGCCTCGATCACGTCCGTATTCCGGCTGTGGTCTTGCCCGTAGGATATATCCGAAAAGAAACAAGCCTGCTTATTCAGGGTATTTGCCGGGAGTGCAGTAAGTAACCCGGTCCAGACCACCATTGAATCACTGGCGGCTTTTCGGCCGCGCTACCTATGCCCCAAACTACCTTCATCCAGCGTCAACAGCAATTTAGTCAGGCCCAAGCAGCCGCCCAGCGCCAATATAACCAACTGGCGTTTTGGCGGCTTACCTGGTTTGTGGGCAGCCTGGTGGGCATTTGGCTACTCATTAGATTCGACCAGCAAGTAGCCGCCATTGCTCTGTTGCTGATTGGGGTTACAGGCTTTTTGATACTGCTTAAGAAACATCAGGTCGTTGGTCGCGAGCGCGACATGGCGCGTCACCTGGCTTACATCAATCAGGATGAAGCGGCCCGCCTGAAACGCCAATACCTGCGTGCTGAAACGGGCGATCAATTTGCTGACCAATCACATTTTTATAGTGGCGATCTGGACGTGTTTGGCAAGCACTCGCTCTTTCGGCTGCTCAACCGAACGCACACTCACGAGGGTCAAAGCCAGTTAGCTGGCTGGCTGCAAGTCCCGGCTGGTCCCGACGTAATCCGTCTTCGACAACAGGCCACTGCCGAACTTATACCCCAAATTGACTGGCGGCAGCAGTATGAAGCCCTTGCTTACCAGGAGGAAACAATCGGTCGGTCGCCGGAAGCACTCATTCAGTGGGCAACTGCCGAAACACAGCCCTTGCCAGCTTATCTAAACGTTATCCGGTTTCTGTTCCCGGTTATTACGCTGGGAATTTTTGTAGCCTGGCTTCTGGGATACGTACCGGGAATAGCTGTTATTTTAGCATTGGCTGTACATGGTTTCATGTTGAGCCGAACCGCCACCCGAGCTAAAGTATCCAGTGATCAGACGCACGAGATTTCAGTCGCCCTGCGGGCGTTTCAGAGCATGTTTCGTCACGTTGAGGGGTTGTCGGGGGATTCTGTTGGGTTGCAGGCCATCCGGCAGGTGCTGATGGCTCATGGTCGTCCAGTATCGGTGGCAATCGGTAAGTTAGCCCAGCTAACCGCAGGGTTGAACTACCGCCGTAACCCTTACTTCTCT
>DATHAW010000348.1:0-9924 GCA_035296465.1 Spirosoma sp. | reverse complement strand
GCTTCGAGCGCATCGCCGTACATGGACGTTCGGGTGGGGAGACTGCGCGTCCGGTTGCCATCGTATTCAATTAGTTCGTCGAGACCAATCTTGCGGGCAATGCCGTTCAAGGTCTCCCTATTGACAATACGGGAGCGGATTTCGGTCAGGAAACCTTCGTCCTTGTAAGGGTATTTTTTAAACAGAAACTCGGCAATCACCATTCCCAGCACTGCATCACCCAAATACTCAAGCCGTTCGTTCGATTCCCGGAAGCCTTCGATGGCCGTTGCCCTGGAGGCCGATGTGTGCCGCAGCGCCAACTGATATAAGCCCAGGTTGGACGGGCGTTCGCCAATAATATGTGCAATTGCGCGTCCGAGCTTCCTACGGGTCCCGGCACTTTCTGACCGAAACCAGGCAAACGGGTTGAATAGACTACGGGGCAGAGCAAGTTGCACGGCTCAGCTTATTTTGCGGAAGATGACAATGGCATTATGACCACCAAACCCGAATGCATTGCTCATAACGGTCGTTAGCGAGCGAGCCTGAGACACATTAACCGTTAGATTAAAACGAGGGTCAATCTCTTCGTCGGGGGTGACGTGGTTAATCGTTGGTGGAACAAGCTGGTGTTCGAGTGCCTTTACTGCGGCAATAGCCTCAACAGCACCGGCTGCGCCCAGCAGGTGTCCCGTCATGGATTTAGTTGAGCTGATATTTAGCTTAAACGAGTGTTCACCAAATAGTTGATAAATGGCTTTTAATTCCTGCGGATCACCGATTGGTGTTGAGGTGCCATGGGTGTTGATGTAGTCAATCTCTGTGGGTGCAATACCGGCATCGCTCAGCGCATCTTCCATCGCCAGATAAGCGCCAAGGCCATCGGGGTGTGGAGCCGTAATGTGGTAAGCATCAGACGACATACCCCCGCCGATCAATTCAGCGTAAATTTTGGCACCCCGCGCCTGCGCGTGTTCGTATTCCTCCAAAATGAGCGCACCGGCTCCTTCACCCATCACAAAGCCGTCGCGGTCTTTATCGTAGGGGCGTGAAGCCGTTTCGGGTGAGTCGTTTCGCTCTGACAGGGCTCGGTTTGCGTTGAATCCACCAACGCCGGCACGGGTAACGGCTGCTTCAGAACCGCCCACAACGCACATTTTCAGCCGCCCCAACCGGATGTAGTTCAAGGCGTCGATGATGGCGTTGTTGGTAGACGCACACGCCGATACCGTTACGTAGTTGGTACCTCGGAAGCCATAGCGCATGGAAATCTGCCCCGACGCGCTGTCGGCAATCATTCGGACAATAAAGAATGGGTTAATGCGGGGTGTGCCGTCCCCTCTGGCGTAGTCGATGACCTCATCCTCGAACGACTTTAAGCCGCCGATGCCCGATCCCCAAATAACGCCCACTTTGTTTCGGTCCAGCGTTTCAACGTTAACGCCTGAGTCACGAATGGCCTCGTCGGTTGCAATGAGCGCGTAATGGGTAAAAGCGTCCATTTTGCGAGCCTCCTGACGCGGGATGAACTGGCTTACATCAAGCCCCTTTACTTCACAGGCGAACTGGGTCCGAAACTTGTTGGCGTCAAACTTCGTAATGGGACCGGCCCCGCTGACACCAGCAGCTAAGTTGCTCCAGTAAGTGGGTACGTCGTTACCAATCGGCGTTAAGGCACCGAGGCCGGTCACTACTACTCGTTTAAATGTCATACAGTTACACTGCGTGATGTTAAAACAGAAAACAACCCTGGGTTTAGTGTTCAGCGGGCGCTTTCAGATAATCATTGGACTAACCAGTGGGGCCGGGGGTTCTGGCCGAGTTAGGAGAGTAGCCAGTCTTACTTACCAATGTGCTTCTCCAGATACTCAATTGCCAGGCCGACGGTAGCAATTTTTTCGGCTTCGTCGTCAGGAATGGGAAGATTGAACTCCTTTTCAAATTCCATGATCAACTCAACCGTGTCGAGCGAGTCTGCACCGAGGTCGTTGGTGAAGCTGGCCTCCGGTGTTACCTCCGACTCCTCTACACCCAGTTTCTCAACGATGATATTCTTTACTTTCTGTGCAATTTCTGACATTTTAGTAGTCCATTGGGGTTAAAAAACTGCGCAAATAAACAGATTTACCACCGGATTATCAAACAATTTTTTGGACGGGGCATCGTTTAATTAAGCGTTTTCTCGTATGAAAACCGTCTGATGTACAATACGTTGCGCGTTCGTAAACAGTCTATCATGCTGTCCCTTGGGAAAGTCAATAGGTGAGTCATTTGTTTGTTTTGCGCACCTTTGTTCCAGAAAATGACCATACTAGCCAATGCAACTTCCCAAACTGAAACATACAGAAACAAACTGTTTTTTTTTAATGGCAGGCCCCTGTGCTATTGAGGGTCGTGACATGGCGCTCCGAATTGCTGAACGGATTGTGACCATCACCAATAAACTCGGTATTCCCTATATTTTCAAAGGCTCTTACCGAAAAGCAAATCGCACGAAAGCCAATTCATTTACCGGTATTGGCGATGAGCTGGCCTTGTCAATATTAAAAGAGGTTGGGGACAGGTTTGACATACCTACCGTAACCGATATTCACGAATCGGACGAAGCGGCTATGGCGGCCCCCTACGTCGATGTGCTCCAGATTCCGGCGTTTCTATGCCGCCAGACCGAACTCATAGAAGCAGCCGCCCGAACCGGCCGGGCCGTGAATGTCAAGAAGGGCCAGTTTCTGTCGGGAGAGAGTATGGGTTTTGCGGTTGAGAAAGTAAAATCCGCCAATCCTGACGCCACTGTGTTTTTAACCGACCGGGGCAATTCGTTTGGCTACGGCGATCTGGTAGTCGATTACCGTAACCTGCCTGCCATGCAGGCCCACGGTGTTCCGGTGGTGATGGATTGCACCCACTCGCTGCAGCAGCCTAATCAGGCATCGGGCGTAACGGGTGGTAAACCCGCGCTGATTGCGACGATTGCCAAAGCGGCCATTGCCGTTGGTGCCGACGGGCTGTTTATCGAAACGCACCCCAACCCGTCCGAAGCCAAATCCGACGGGGCCAATATGCTGCCACTGGATCAACTGGAGAACTTGCTGGAGCGCCTTGTGCGGGTGCGGGAAAGTATTTTGTAAGCCTACAGGCTTATTGGTGCGCTACGTTGTCCAGATTATAATGCAGGCCCGTATTTTCCCGCCTGGCCATTGCCATTCTAATTACCAGATAGGCGACCTCAATCATGTTGCGCAGTTCGCAGATGGGGACTGACACTTTGGATTGCCGGTATAATTCCTCGTGTTCAATGTAGAGTAACTCGAGCCGGTCCATAGCTCGTTTGAGACGCCGGTTCGATCGGACAATCCCAACATAGTTCGACATGATTGACTCCAGTTCTTTCTTCATCTCCGTGACCAGCACCAGTTCTTCGGGATGGGTTGTGCCGGCATCGTTCCAGGCTGGTATGTTGTCGGGTAGAACGGCCTGATCGAGCAATTCAATGGTTCGCTGGTAGGCCCGGTGCCCAAATACTACCGCTTCGAGCAACGAGTTTGAGGCCAGCCGGTTGGCACCATGCAGCCCCGTGCAAGCGCATTCGCCCACGGCGTACAGAAATTGAATGTTCGTTTGTCCCCATTCGTTAACCCGCACTCCCCCGCAGAGGTAATGCTGCGCAGGTACAACGGGTATATAGTCTTTACGTATGTCCAGCCCTAGTTTGTCCTGGCAATAGGCCGTGATATTAGGGAAGTGAGCGATAAACTTTTCATAATCGCAGTGCGTCACGTCTAAATAAACGTGCGGATCACCCGCTTTTTTCATTTCAGAGTCGATGGCACGGGCCACAATGTCGCGCGGGGCCAGTGACAGCCTCGGATCGTAGTGCTCCATGAACGTTTCACCCTTTTTTGTCCGAAGGATTCCACCAAAACCGCGCACGGCCTCAGAAATAAGGAAGTTGGGTTTCTTGCCTAGCTCATAGAGGGCTGTAGGGTGAAACTGGATAAACTCCATGTCCTTTCCAATGCCTTTGGCGCGGTAGGCCATGGCAATTCCGTCGCCGGTAGCAATGCTGGGATTCGTCGTGTTCTGGTAGATGTTGCCAATACCGCCCGTGGCCAGCAGGGTAGTTTTAGCCAAAAACCGCTCGACTTGGCCGGTCTGGGTGTTCAGGACGTAGGCCCCGTAGCATTTGTTGTCGGTGTCGTAGCGGTGAACGGTTTCGCCGAGTTGATGGCGTGTAATGAGTTCAACCGCGTAGTAATGCGTAAAGATCTCAATAGAGTTCAGCGACTGCGCCTTTTCCAGCAAAGCCCGTTCAATTTCGGCCCCCGTGATGTCTTTAAAGTGGAGAATCCGGTAGTCGGAGTGGCCACCTTCTTTGGCAAGGTCATAGTCCGGACCGTCATGCTCTTTGTCGAATCGGGTACCGTAGTCAATCAACTCGCGAATGCGGCCGGGACCTTCGTTAACCACAATTTCGACAATGTGGCGGTCGCTTAGAAAGTCGCCCGCCACCATCGTATCGTCGATGTGTTTGGCAAACGAGTCGTCTTCCGACCACACAGCCGCAATGCCCCCCTGGGCGTATTTGGTGTTGGTTTCGTCGGCCTGCACTTTCGTAATGACGCCGATGCGAACAGCCGGCGTCGCCGGTCCGTCAACGCTATTCGACCGACTCAGGCGTTCAAAGTGCATGGCCAGTTTGGTGGCGTAGCTTAAACCCGCGATGCCGGAGCCGATCACGAGAAAATCAAATTGGTGGGGCATTTGTATTGATACTTATGACAATGGCATTTGCCTCGCGGTTGTCTATCTTGTACTAAACAGTTAAAACAACAGGTCCGCTAGCACTTTAGTGTATGTTACTGTGCATACACTCACTCCTGCATTTACTTGGACAACTCCAGCATCCTTAACACTGAGGCTTCTGCTTTTACCCGGACCTCCTCTGGCACAATAATTTCGGGCTGCTCATACAGCATACAGTTATACAGCTTTTCGAGCGTGTTCATTTTCATGTATGGGCACTCCGAACAAGCGCAGGTATTATTGGCCGTGGCCGGCGCAGGAATAATTTTCTTATGGGGCACAGCCTGACGCATCTTATGCAGAATGCCCGCTTCCGTGCCGACAATAAACGTTTGTGCAGGGTTATCGACAACGTATTTGAGCAGGGCCGTGGTTGAGCCAACGTAATCGGCCAGGCTAAGAATATGCTCCTGACATTCAGGGTGAGCAATAAACTTAGCCTCTGGATATTGTGCCCGTAGGTTCGTTAGTTTCTCCTGCGATATGTCGATGTGAACGATACAGGCACCGTCCCAAAGGACCATGTCGCGGCCGGTTTTTTTCGATACAAACCGGCCGAGGTTCGCATCCGGCGCAAAGATGATTTTCTGATCTTTGGGCAGGCTCTCCACAATTTTCAGGGCGTTGGACGACGTAACGATGATGTCCGACAGGGCTTTGATTTCGGCCGAGCAATTGATGTACGACAGCACGATGTGGTCGGGATAGCGCGCTTTAAACTCGGCGAATTTATCGGCCGGGGCTGAGTCGGCCAGGGAGCAGCCTGCATTTAGGTCAGGGATGACCACCTTCTTGTGAGGAGAAAGCACCTTTGCTGTTTCGCCCATGAAATGCACTCCGCAGAATACAATCATATCGGCTTCCGTGCTGGCTGCCTGTTGGGATAAACCGAGACTGTCACCAATGTAGTCGGCCAGGTCCTGAATGGCCCCATCGACGTAGTAATGCGCCAGGATGACTGCATTTTTTTCTTTCTTAAGCCGATTGATTTCGGCTACTAAATCTATATCATCGGCAACGGGCTGATTCACGTAACCCACGCGCTGCACTTGTTCTAGTAAGGCTTCCATTTAGAGTTTGCTGGCAATTTATAGGTAAACAACGACAATGGCCGAAATGTCACAAGCTTTTCGGTAGCCGGGGCGAATTTGGAGAAATGGTTCGGGCTTTCAAATAACTGCCGCTGTATCCGTAGTTTTGGGCGTATGACGGACCTGCTGCAACTTCGCATCATTGGTATTAAGCCCGAGATGGAGCCAACCCTAACGAGTCACTCCGATCGGGTAGACGCCAAGAGCTATTTACTGGAGCCAACTAACGGGCAATCGGTTTCCTACCGTGCTGGCCAATTTTTGACGCTGTTGCTTTTACATAATAATCATGAAGTGCGCCGGTCTTATTCGCTGAGTTCTGCACCGGTTCCTGCTGCCGACACCGAACCATTACGGCTGACTATCAAACGAGTTCAGAATGGCGAAATCTCGCGCTACCTGCTCGACACCCTACAAGTTGGCGACGTACTAACCAGCCTGTTCCCAGCCGGACGATTCACACTTGATATGGACCACCAGGGTGATTTGGTCCTTTTCGGTGCCGGCAGCGGCATTACGCCCCTGTTCAGCATACTGAAGTACGCTCTGCTTACCAATCCAAGCCGACACGTAACGCTCCTGTACAGCAATTCCAATGAGCGCACTATCATATTTAGAGATGAGTTAGAGGATCTACAACGTCAATATCCCCACCGGTTTAAGCTCACTTACCTGTTGAGTAACGTAACAAACGATTATGGCAGGTTGCCAGGTAACGTCCGCCGGGGTCGGCTCAATAATGTCATGCTTGGACAATTGCTTCCGGAACTGATTGGCACGTCGGATCGGTCAAGCCTCCGTTTTTATATTTGCGGCCCAGCCGATTACATGCGGATGGTACAGTTTACGCTTGTATTCAGCGGCATTCGGCCAGAGCAGATTCTGCGCGAAGATTTTATTATAAAACCTGTTGTACTTACACCCCCGCCAGCCCTGGCGCAGGATAGAACGATATTGCTGCGATTCCGGAACCGGGAAACAGGTAATAGGTTGTTGGTTGAGGACCGTAAGGTTGAGATTCAGGTACCTGCTTACAAATCCATCCTTCAAGCTGCCTTGGACGAGGGCATAGCCCTACCTTATAGTTGTCGCGGTGGCCGCTGTGCAACATGCATAGCCCGTTGCACAGTGGGAAGCATTCACATGACCATCAACGACGTTCTAACCAAGCGTGACCTAGACAATGGCTGGATGCTCACCTGCACAGGTTATCCAGAAAGTGATGGGGTAATAATTGAGGTGTAACTACACCTTTGTTTTAAGGAACGAAACCACTACGTCCAGTCCTTTCTGGTAATGCCTATTGTTGGGAATAACAATGTCGGCCTCGGCCCGATAGGGTTTAATAAACTGCTTGTACGTCGGTTTGACATGGTATTTCCAGCGGTACATGACATCGTCGAGGTCGTAGCCACGCTCCTCGGCATCACGTTTCACCCGACGTTCGAGTTTAATACTGTTTTTGGCGTCGATAAAAATTTTCAGGTCCATCTGATCGGCCAGTTCGCGGAAGTGAAACACAAAAATACCTTCGACAACGATAATTGGCGCGGGCCGAAAGGTCAGCATACGCGGAATGACATTGGCGTTGTTAAAAGTATATTCTGGCTGATGAACGACTCCGCCCCGGCTGAGTGTCTGGATATGCTCAGCATACAGGTGGTGGTTGATGGTGTCGGGCAGGTCGAAGTTGTGGATACCCTGATCGTCCTTCGCAATTTCATCGAGGGTGCGGTAGTAATTGTCCTGAGAAATTAGGCAAATCTGGTCAGGGGAGAAAGCGTTTAGAACACCCTTCAGGAAGGATGTTTTGCCCGATGCACTGCCGCCGGTGATGCCGACGATGAACGGTTTGGTGGTCATACTGGCAAAGATAATATAGGGAGCGGTCTGCCCCGCGATAGGATAGGATCGCGCTAATGGGGAAAAGCGGTGGGGTATGGCCTTTTATGAGCTGGATTTAACAATACTCCCCGTTTATGAAGCAACTTCTGGGCATTCTTTGCCTGACAATGCTCCGTTTATCATCACTTGCCCCGACGGACACCGTCTACCAGGATGTTTATTTCCGCGATACGAATCAGGGGCTGGTGTTCGGCAACCAACGAATTGAACTCAACGTGGATAGCCAAACCGGTGAATGGCGCTCATGGACTACCACGGGTTTAACCCAGAACTTACTCACGACAACCAGGGTGCAGGCTGCTTCGGACGTGTCTACGCCAGCCCTTGATTTTAGCATCAACGGGGAGTACATGGTGGCCAGGCACGGGGCCAGGCTAATTCGGCGGCATTACACAGTTGATAAGTACCGCCGGGGTGCATCACTGGCCGTAACGATGGGTATCTTGCCCGGCCCATCGGGGCAATACCGGTATGAACTGACCAGCCTTTACACGCTTTTTCCTTTAGAAAGCCGTATCGAACGTTCCGCGCGGTTACTCAGCCGGATTCCGCCGGGCGTTCAGCAGGTACGCGAACACCTGGATGGCTTTCGGTTTCGGGTGCCTGGGGCCCTGATTGGTTCCCCGGCCGAGTGTGCGTTGACCGTACCGGGACCGTTTTTCACGAATACCTTTGTCCGGCCCGAGACTCCGTATGACTCGTTGAAGGCAAAAACTATTCGGTTCCATAGTGCACCCGACGCCGGTTTTGGCTTGCTGCTGCTCCAAAACCGTCGGCGCAGCATGACAATGGCGAGCTTCATGAGCACGGGCGGGGAAGTGGCGTACCACTCGGCCATCGAGGGTAATGGACAAACCGTTACCCTGCGTCATGACGACAAACGAGCGTATTACCTCTCGTCGGGTCAGCCGGTTGAATCGGATGTACACCACCTGGTTCTGGCTCCCTCCGGCCAACAGGCGATGCAGGCCTACCAGCGCATGGTTACAGCGACCATGCCACTCGACGCGGCTACCCCCGCCTGGGTGCGCGATCAGGTGATTCTGGAAGTGTACCCAAAGTACTTCAGCGGTGGGCTGAAGGCCATTACCGCCAAACTGCCGTTTTACAAGGATGTCGGCTGCACCATGATTTACCTGATGCCGCACTGGACCGGCGGCTACAGCCCAATCGACCCGTTCACGCTCGACCCGAAATTCGGCACTAGAGAGGACCTGCGGCAACTCGTTCAACGCGCCCACCAACTGGGGTTGAAGGTGATTTTCGATATGGTCATTCACGGGTTCAACAAAACCTCACCGCTTCCCAAACAACGGCCTGAGCTGTTTGTACGTAGCGAAAACGATACGCTGGCGCTCCACCCCACCTGGAAAAGCGTAACCACCGACTGGGCGAGCCCCGCCTATCAGCAGTATATGGTCGATCTGGTACTGCACGACCAGCGCGAGTACGACATCGATGGCTACCGGGTCGACGCGGCTACGTACAAAGGAGCGGGCTGGAATCCAACCGTCCCGTACCCCGCCTACCGCGACGGCTCGGCCGCCCCTGAACTGATGCGGGCCATGCTGACGGCGCTACGTCGGAAAAAGCCGGAATCGGTGCTGCTGAGCGAAGTGTTCGGCCCGGTTTTTTACACGGTCTGCAACTTCGCCCACGACAACCAGACCGAAGCGGTCCCGTTGTTGCAGGAGAAGATTCAGCGGGGCCAATACACAGCCGCTGATTACAAGGCTCACCTCATGGGTGTGTTCGGTTCACTACCCATGGGGGCCAATCGGGTGTTCTACGCCCGCAATCATGACACGTCCTGGTTCTACCACTTCGATGGGTATACGCCCCTGTTTTTGGCCTTTGAAGCGATTCATGCGCTGTTTGGCATTCCAGAGTTGTTTGCCGGTGATCCTGACCACAAATTCAATCCTGATGATTCTCCGCATACCTACGCGCGCTATAAACGGCTATTCTCTTTCAGGAAAACGTATCCAGAGTTCGTGCGGGGTGATCTACTGCTGGAGGATATTAACAGCACGAACCCGCAGGTGTTCAGCGGTATGCGAAAAATTAGCCGTCGGGCGTCGGTGGCGCTGGTCTCGTTCAGCGACAAAGCTGAGACCACTACAATTAAAATTCCTACAGCGTT
>DATHAW010000347.1:0-3306 GCA_035296465.1 Spirosoma sp. | reverse complement strand
TGCTTTAACAATCTATGGTGCATACTCACCTGCACGGAAAGCCCAAAAACAGCAAATTGTGTGCATAAAATTTAAAAAAGGGGTCGAATTGCAAGCTGTTGAGCAGCATATGAACGGTTTTGCAGCTCTGAAGCACGAAATTCCACAGATCGTCGGATATACGTCAGGCAAGACAATTCAGCCCAATAAGGCTGTTGCTGACTATGATGTGGTTCATTATCTGACGTTTCAGACCGAAGCCGATATGCATTCGTTTAGTGAGAGTCCGGCCTACAAGCAATTCATTGCCAAAAACAGCGAAGTATGGGAAAATACGTTGACTGTCAACGCCGACATTCGTCCATAGTCGCGCTTGGCACTACGAGAAATTCAGTCGCGAATGTTGCTATTTTCAACTGAATTCCTTACTTTTGCGCCTTCATATCGAGACAACGATTTCCGATTTATATACCGATGGCAAACCATAAGTCAGCAAAAAAAGCAATCCGGTCGAGCGCCAAGAAGCGCCTGTTGAACCGTTATCAGCACGTAACGACCCGGAACATGGTGAAGAGACTTCGCACCACCACCGACCACGCCATGGCTGTTGAGTTGTTCAAGACCGTATCGTCTGCGCTGGACAAACTCGCCAAGCGTAACATCATCCATAAGAACAAAGCGTCGAACAATAAATCGAAACTGGCCCGCCTGGTGAATAACCTGAAGCAAGCTTCTGCTTAGTCAGGACTTCTTTACCCTTACGAAACCTTACCTTTTGCGGGGTGAGGTTTTTTTGTGAGCTAAAATGTTGAATATTGGCCGATGATTAGCCCGACATCTGTCTAAATGGTATTATTCTTAATCTCCTTCTTCAGTGGCTTACGAAACCTCTGGTAACATTCAAAGCTGGGCTGAAGAAGACCGCCCGCGCGAAAAACTTATGCTTAAGGGCAAAGCAGCCCTGTCGGAAGCGGAGCTAATAGCCATTCTGATCAATTCCGGCACAGTTGATTTGACAGCAGTCGACGTATCAAAAATCATTCTCAAGAGTGTTGGTAATAATTTGAACGATCTAGCCAAATTGAGTATCAAAGATCTCTCAAAGTTTAAGGGTATTGGCGAAGCCAAAGCAATCACCATCATTGCCGCTCTTGAGTTAGGTCGTCGGCGCAAAGAGCAGGACCGTCCGTTACGGGCCAGAATTACCTGTTCGCGCGATGCCTACAACGAAATGATTCCGCACCTGATCGACAAGCCGCACGAGGAGTTCTGGATTCTGCTCATGAACCGGGCCAACGAAATTCTCAGGCCCGTGCAGATCAGCGCTGGTGGTGTATCGGGTACTGTAGCCGACCCGAAAATTATTTTCAAACAGGCCATTGAGCACCTGGCCTCGTCAATGATCCTGCTCCACAACCATCCATCGGGTAACCTTACACCCTCACAGGCTGACAAAGACCTGACCCGCAAACTGAAGGACGCTGGTAAACTACTCGATATTCCGGTGCTTGATCACCTTATTTTTACCGATAAAGCCTACTACAGTTTTGCCGACGAGAACATACTATAACTTTAGAGCCTGCATCAGCTCGGCCCTAGTCAGTTCGCGAACCTCGCCCGGTAACATTCCTTCGGCAGTGATACCCTCAATTGCCCAGCGCACCAGACGTAATGTCGGGAAACCTACAGCGGCTGTCATCTTACGTACCTGCCGGTTTTTGCCTTCGTGAAGCGTAATGGCCAGCCACGAGGTTGGGATACTGGCCCGATAGCGAATGGGTGGCGTGCGAAGAGGCAGATCAGGTTCGTGCACAAGCAGTTGGGCATTGGCGGGCAGCGAATGATAGGGCTTACCATCCACCGAGATCGTTACGCCTTGTGACAGTTTCTGGCAGGCATCCTCGGTCAGCAGACCTTCCAGCTGTACGTAATACGTTCGGTTGTGGCGAAATTTAGGGTTCAGCAAACGATGGTTCAGTTGTTTATCGTTTGTCAGCAGCAGCAATCCCTCGCTATCTGCATCGAGCCGCCCCACGGGATAAACATCGCTCGGGAAGTTGAAATCCAGATCGGCTAGTGTCGGTTTATCGCCCTCCTTCGAGAATTGGGAGAGCATGCCGAACGGCTTGTAACTTATATAGTACACACTAAACGGAGTGTAAGAGCGAAGAATGAATGTAGGTCAACCATTTATTGACTCGTTTGCTTATCACTAATTGACAGCCACACGGGGCAATGGTCGGCATGTACGGCATCGAGCAGCATCCGGCAGTCGATGATCCGGTCGCGAAGGGTGTCGGTCACGCAGGCATAATCGATGCGCCAGCCTTTATTGGCGGTCCGCATACCAGGATGGTAGCTCCACCAACTGTAGGCCCGATCGTCCGGGTGTTTGTGACGAAAGGCATCAGTCATACCTGATGCAAACCAGCGGTCCATCCAGGCTCGTTCGTCGGGCAGGAAACCTGTGGTGTACCTGTTTCGGACAGGGTCATACAGGTCAATGGCGGTATGGGCGATATTATAGTCACCCACAATAATCAGGTTTGGGCGGATTTGACGCAGGTCCTGCACGTAATCATAGAAATCGCGCAGAAACTCCATCTTGACACCCTGCCGAACCTCGCCGGTAGTACCCGAAGGGAAGTAGCAGTTGAGCAGCGTCAGATCACCGAAGTCAGTACGTAGTATGCGGCCTTCGCAGTCGTATCTGGCCAATCCACAGCCCAGCACTACGTTCGCAGGAGCAATACGCGAGAATGTCGCGACGCCGGAATAGCCTTTCTTTTCGGCCGCGTGCCAGTGATACGCATACCCTAACTGCTCGAATGGGGCCAGGTCCACCACATCGGCCGTGGCTTTTACTTCCTGAAAGCAAAGTATATCGAACTCGTGCTGAGCAAGCCAGTCGGCTAATCCTTTACGAAGCGCCGACCGGATACCATTAAGATTGTAAGAAATTAGCTGCATTTATAGTGATGAGTGATAAGTTATAGCAAGATGAGTGCAGGTTAAATTACCTGCACTCATCTTGCTATAACTTATCACTGGCTAAAGCGGTCCCGGTACCAACTCACCCTCGTTTGGTATAGACTTCTTTTTATCGGTGAATAGCAACACGAAGACCACCAGCACCGCTGCGGCAATGCCGGCCGGCACCATCCAGACGGACAGCCAGTCTTTGCTGCCATCGGGGCGCGTGTACATGTCGAGCACAATGCCCGACAATTTGGAACCAATACCCATACCGAGGCCGTAGGTAGCGAGTGAAATCAGCCCCTGCGCCGATGATTTTATTTTTTCTCCCGCTTTGTTGTCGGTATAAAT
>DATHAW010000346.1:0-3550 GCA_035296465.1 Spirosoma sp. | reverse complement strand
CCTGTTGCTGCTGGCTAACCTGCTCCAGCATGGCCTCGACGTGTTCGATGATGACCCTGAAACGCTGGCCGAGTGGCTACGGTCGTCAATTCGTGAACTTAACAGCCAGTCGCCTTTAAGCTTAATGGATACGACGACCGGCTTCGGTCTGGTGGACGACGTGCTGGGACGGATCGAACATGGTATTGTCGGGTAGGGGAGAGCTCGAACTAACATGCTAACCGTTTACCGTACCGTAAAGGCAAAATACATCCATGAACCGCTGTCGACCGAAGGGGCAAGACTATATGGTGGCCGCTGGAATCCGAAAGGGTATCCGCTGCTGTATACAACTTCCTCACCGGCCCTGGCCCTGGTCGAGTCGTTGGTTCACCAGCCCCGAATCAGGTATGAGAAACTGCCCGCCCTATACCTGTTTACCCTGGAGCTGCCGGTTCAGTTTGCCGATGCGAACGGTTCGTCTGACAACGTAACGCACGTTACACTGGATACTTTACCGACCTACTGGAACGAGGAAAGCTACGAACGTACACAGTGGATTTTGCTTGACTGGCTCAATCAGCCGAAGACGCTGGTTGCTGCTGTGCCCTCGGTGATCGTGCCAATGTCGGTCAACTACCTGATTCACCCGGCTCACCCCGCCTTTAGGGACATTCGTGTGTTGAAAAGTGAACGATTCCCGGTTGAGCGTCGGCTGTGGCGCAATGTTGAAGACATTACCCCGGCAACAAAAGAATAACAACGTTGACCTACTACGTTAAAACCGGTGAGACGCCCTGCTTAACTCATTTTTCTGATAAGACGTTTGCATAAGCTTCTGATGCAGTTTCCCACCAAACGGCCTGTGGATAACTGGCCGCTCCAATCACGACTGGCTCACCAATTTTGGGTGTCGTTACGGTAAGTTTAACTTCAGCTGCGCGTTTGGTAACCCGCTGAATCGGTTCGTTCCAGGCGTGGTAGGCTAGCGCAAACTTGCCCCAGTGCACCGGCAACAGCGTTTTAGCCCGTAAGTCCTGAGCAGCCGTCACGACTTCTTCGGGAAGCATATGAATCAGGGGCCAGTCTAAGTTGTACTGCCCGCATTCGAGAATGGCCAGATCAAACGGGCCATATTTATCGCCAATGGCCCGGAAGTGCGTATCATAGCCCGAATCGCCCCCTAAAAACAAGGTGTGGTCGGGTAGATTTAGAACATACGATGCCCATAGTGTTTTGCCCCGCGCTAGACTTCGCCCCGAAAAGTGCCGCGCCGGGGTGGCTGTCAGCGTAACGCCGGGCGCTATCTGGCCACCTTCCCACCAGTCCAATTCTGTAATCCGGTCGGCCGGGACTCCCCAGTGTTCCAGATGAGCACCTACACCTAAGGCGGTGTAAAACTTCTTTACTTTCGGAATGAGCGCCGTAATCGTTTTGTAATCGAGGTGATCGTAGTGATCGTGCGACAGGATGAGGAAGTCGATGACAGGCATATCGGCCACGTTATATCTATCCGTACCGGGAAACGACTTGCCAAAAAACGAAACCGGCGACGCGTTCCCGCTAAACACCGGGTCCATCAGAATCGTCAGTCCATTGGCCTTAATCAGGTACGACGAATGCCCGAACCAAACCAGCGTTGGAAGTGTGTCGGCTAGGCTAATTAAATCGGTTTTAACGGATGGCAGCGGAGTTTTTGGGGTATTGTCGGGCGATTTGTTCAGGTAATCGCGCATCATTTTGATTGGCGATACGCCCCTGGCCATTACGTCTGTTGGCGAAAGGTTCTGAAAGGAGCCGTCCCGGTAATTTTTGGATTGTCCAATTCGGGTCAGTCGATTGTTAGCGGGGTCTGATCCAAAAGTGGCTTGCTGCAGGAACAGATAACCCAGAATAGCCAGTGCGAGTAGAATAAGTAGGGTTGTAATCATCAGTCGTTTAAAAAACCTCATAGGGGGCAAACTATGGGTGGAGGCTTCCGGTTCCTGCCTTCATAACCGCTGAGGCTATGTTGAGACCTGAACCTTGGGAACCAACTAAAACAGGCTGGCGTTTTACCAGATAGGCAATCTGTTTTGTTTAATGATTTTTACTTAACATTAAACAAAACAGATTGCCTATAGGTTATGCAGCTAACAATCGCAAACTAACGAGCGCTTTTGCTCCCCGCTCTGCCGTCTGCCTACGCGGCCCGGCCTGTGTTGTACACAAACTTTGTAACGACCGGTTGATCGAACCCTCTTTCGATTTCCTACTAATATGATGACTTCTCCCACAGCGGAGGCTACCGGATTGGGTACGCACCGGGCCGACGCCCCACGGGTAGCTGTTTTCCGCAAAGAGCATTTCAATGCGGCTCACCGGCTTAACAACCCAAACTGGTCAGATGAAAAGAATACCCGTGTGTATGGGAAATGCAACAACCCCAATTACCACGGTCATAACTACGACCTGATTGTCAAGGTAACCGGCCCAATTGATCCCGAAACCGGTTACGTCATCGACATGAAATACCTTGGCGACATCATAAAGGAACACGTCACCGACCGGTTCGATCACAAAAACCTCAATCTCGACACCGATGAGTTTGCCGATCTGAACCCCTCGGCCGAAAATATTGCTATCGTTATTTACAATATTCTACGTAACCAGCTAAGCTCAGCCTTAGACATCAAAGTAAAATTGTATGAAACTGAACGGAACTTCGTCGAATACCCCGCTTAATCGAAACGATCGTGATGGGCTGGATGTAGATCATCTGCTATTCGATGAGATGGGCGATGACCACCATACCTCGTCTATTGATACGCCTATGCGTCCCGACGCGTTCGAGCTGGATGACGATGTTAAGGTTGACCTTATCGAGGACCATTTCCGGGAGATCATGAACATCCTGGGTCTTGATCTGACCGACGACAGCCTAAAAGGGTCGCCCCGGCGCGTGGCCAAAATGTTTGTGAAGGAAGTGTTCCGGGGGCTCAATCCGGATAACAAACCCAAGGCAACGCTCTTCGACAACAAGTTTCGCTACAACGAGATGCTGGTTGAGAAAGACATTACCGTTCAGACCTACTGCGAGCATCACTTCGTTCCAATCCTGGGGAAAGCACACGTGGCCTACGTATCCAGCGGAAAGGTAATTGGTTTGTCGAAACTGAATCGAATCGTTGAATATTTTTCGAAACGGCCGCAGGTACAGGAACGGCTGACCGTGCAGATTGCCGAAGAGTTGAAGAAGGTGCTCGAAACCGATGACGTAGCGGTTATCATTGATGCGAAACACCTGTGCGTATCCACGCGGGGCGTTCAGGATATTACAAGCTCAACGGTTACGTCCTCATACGGCGGCAAGTTCGAGAACGAGGCCACCCGCCAGGAGTTGCTGCGCTACATATCCTCGACAGACATAACCATTTAATCAGTTAATGATGAAACAGCCAACAAGGTTCATGCAACAAACAGTTGGCTGTTTCATCAATAACTGATTACTTTATGCAAGGCAAAAATATTTTCATTGTTGGCGCGAGTTCGGGCATTGGCCATGCGCTGGCCGAATCGCTCCAGGCGCAGG
>DATHAW010000345.1:0-6113 GCA_035296465.1 Spirosoma sp. | reverse complement strand
GATACGTACCATCAGCTCGATCTGTATTTGCCCACCCTGGTCGAAAATGCGCCCGTATTGGTATTTGTGCACGGTGGCGACCGGGGGGACAAACGCTACGAAACGCTGGGTACGGCATTTGCCAGAAAGGGCATCGTCGTTGCTGTTCCAAACTACCGCTTAGTGCCCGAACACAGCCACCCGGCGCAAACCGACGACATAGCCGCTGCCGTAGCCTGGGTACGTAAACACATCAACGAAGTGGGCGGCAACCCCAATGCCATCGTGCTGTCGGGACATTCGTCAGGGGCTGTTTTGGTGGCGATGGTCGGTCTGGACAAAACGTACCTGAGCAAACACGGCATGCAACCAACGGATTTAGCCGGGTACGTACCCATCAGCGGATTATACGATCTGGCTGGCACCGATCAGTGGCTGCTCGACTGGTTTGGCAAGGAGGAGACGCAGCGCAAAGCCATCAGTCCCATCGCGCACACCACAAGCCCGACGGCTCCTTTCCTGCTCATGGCGGGGGAATCGGATTTTAAGGAAGCCATCGACAGTGCCGAGAAGCTGACGCAGCTACTGAAATCGGCCAGCAACAAGGCTGATTTCCGTAAAATCAGCCGTCGGAACCATGTAGGGATCGTGCGGGAGATGGTTATGAACGATGATCCGGCTTTTAGGGAGGTGCTTGGGTTTATTCGTCAGCACACTGCCGCAACACAGTCCGGTACTGATGCTGTAAAGCGGCAATTTGGCTTTGAGGTCGTTAATCGAACCCTTCAAAGATCAACCGAGCGTAGCAAAGACATCATCCGGTTTAGCGAGGCCGAAGGGTCGGGGGTGGCATGGCTTACAAACAAGACGTTTACAGAAGGCACGATTGAGTTCGACGCGCGGGGGCGCGATGTGCTTCAGAAAAGCTTTATCGGCGTGGCGTTTCATGGCGTAGACAACAAAACGTATGAAGCCGTGTATTTCCGCCCATTCAATTTTCAGGCTACCGACCCCATTCGTAAGATTCACGCCGTGCAGTACGTGTTCGAGCCTGCGTTTCCGTGGGAAGTGCTACGCGCCAAACGCAACGGCGAGTTCGAGAAAGCCATTCTGCCCGCCACCATCCAGGCTACCGATTGGTTTCACGCCAAAGTGGAGGTGAGGAAAGGTCGCATCCGGGTGTTTGTCGACGGGTCGCCGGTGCCGTGCTTAGACGTACCTACGCTGAACCTAAGTGGTCAATCAGGTAAAGTTGGCTTGTGGGTGGGGAACAACTCCAACGGCGATTTTGCCAATCTGACAATTAGCAACACAACACCTTGAAATCACAAAACCGTATGCAATACCAAGCCAGTTTCTCAACGCTTCGCGCCCTGTTGGTGCTCTCTATTGCTTTCTGCCTGAGCCTGTCGGCCTATGCCCAGCAAGACAAAGCCTCACGGCCTAGCCCGCCCGCGCAAGTCACCGCCACGCTGAAAGGCAAAATCATTACCATCGATTACGGGCAACCGTCGGCGAAAGGCCGCGAGATTTGGGGTAAGCTGGTACCGTATGGCCAAGTGTGGCGCGCCGGAGCCAACGAAACCACGGCTTTCACTACCTCGGGCGATCTGACCATCAACGGGCAAACCCTGCCCGCTGGCAAGTATGCTTTCTTTGTGCTGCCCAATGCCGACGAATGGACAATTATTTTCAACAAAACGATCAAGTGGGGTGCCTTCAGCTACAAGCAGGACGAAGACGTACTCCGCGTAACGGTGCCCGTCAAAGCCACCTTGGCCCCGGTCGAGAAACTAACTTATACCATCTCACCCAAAGGCGAAATAACGCTGGCCTGGGCCGACAAACAGGCGACCTTTCGGGTGAAATAAGCAATGAGCTACCGGTTAAAAAGTTTAGGCTTTAAACTCTGCCTTCCCGGTAAAAGCCCCGGTTAGGACATTTTAGTTTTGTTCAACTCTCAAAGTTAAAAATGATGAGCAACAATTTTTCAAGAAGAACCTTTATACAAACTTCCGTATTGGCAACGGGAAGTCTATTTATACCAAAAGTAGTAGCCGCCAATCCCCAATCTCATGCAATTAAATTAGGTTGTTGCTCATGGAATTTTCACGGCTTTAAGGAAGGGAGTGACATTTTGCCTTTTATCAAAACCATCGGAGAATTAGGTTTTGATGGCATAGAACTGTTAGTTATTTCCCCCGCTGACCTCGAAACAATTTGGTCAAAAGAAGGGCAAAAAGCTATACAAGATATGCTTAACAAATACAAGTTAAAAATCAGTCGATTAACTCCTTTTGTACCCTTTTTTGGCAGCCCATTTACTAAAAATGAAGTAGAACGCAAAGAAATGTTTGAGAATTTGGAGAAGGTTTGTCAAGTAGGTAAGAACCTCCGCGTACCTCTTATTGGCTATATCGGTTGGTCTGTACCAGGGACTAACCCTAACGCATACAAACTGAGTAACCCCAAGCCAAATCAAAAATTAACCTTCTCAATGCCTGAAAACACAGATTGGGATAGTACTTGGAAAGATAGCGTAAATATGACCAAACACTTTTTGAGAATAGTCAAGAGTTATGGCATGAAACTAAGCGTCGAGCCACATTTCAATAACATTCCCCAATCGAACGAACAATTTATTGCCTTAAAGAATGAAATAAATGATTCTGCTCTGGGTTGCTCTTTTGACACCTGTTGGACTTCTGTACAGGCAGCATATCCTCCCTTGATGGTAAAAATGTTGGGAAAACATATTGACAATGTTCAATTTAGGGATACTGATGCCGAAACTCGAAATGCATTTGTCCCCTTCGGGGAAGGTGTTATTGATTTTGAAGCCGTTGTAAGAACTTTGAAATCTATGAACTATCAAGGTTATATCACCTTGGAAGAGGTATTTCTGAAGCCAGATGTAGCCTTGGTTGATGCGAAGAATTTTCTGCTTTTTATGAAAAAAGTCTTAGAGAATTGAGACAAACGGTGTGACAAAGCAAGAAAAGGTTAATGCTGTTTTGATTTAATCAGGCAGGCTGAGGCTGATTAAATCAAAACCAAGAAGGACTAAACTAAAATATTATTTGATAGGTGCGGCTAGTGGTTTGTTACCTTAGTTGGCAAAATTAATTGTTGTACTATTCTCAGGATTGACCTTGACGTAATGCCGTTTGAGCTTTGTGCGAGCTTGTGGCGTGTCAAACAGCCAATTGATTTTAATTGCTTGCTGATTGCGCTCTTTCACCCAGCTCAATACTTCCCTTTCCAACGTTGCTATGTCTCCAATACGCCGGTCTAGGCATTGTTTAGATAAAGCCGCAAACTCGATTTCGGCCATGTTTAGCCACGAAGCATGCTCAGGAGTGAAATGAAAGACATACCGATTCGCTAATTCATGGGCGGTTATCGCATCGAAACCTTCATAAAAACTGCCTGTCTGGTGGGTGTTTAAATTATCCTGCAGCACATGAATCTGTTGAGCATGGGAGTAATGCTGGGAGCACAGATTCTGCATAAATTCGGCGTAATCCCGCTTGGTGCGTCGCTCGCGTACCTCGACATAGCGTTGGCCTGTATCCAGGTCATACGCCAAGAGCACTATTGCCGTGCCATTCCTGATTTATTCATTATCTTCCTTAGCTGTTTTGCCCGCTTGAACCGGCAAGGGGGCTAAGACGTCAGCCAGTAGCTGACAGGGCCGTTCATCGAAACATAGGCGTGGATTCTGCGAATCAACTGGTTGAGCATAAAAGTTCAGCACCGCTTCCATCTTAGCCAGATATTGCCCGTCTACCTTAGCGATGCACCATTGCTGCTTGAGCCAGGGCTTCAATTGGTTTTTTTAAGCTGCTCACCCACCGTTTTATAGGAAATAGACTCGACTAACCGCAGTTCAACCAGCTGGTCGGCCAACAGTCGTAGGGTCCAGCGACTCCGACAGGCGGGCGCTTGACTACAAGCCAGAGCCGTCAGGTGAGCCTGAGTGGCTTTGTCAAACTTGCTGGGCTGACCAGGTCGTGGTTTTTCACTTAGGGCCATCGTCAATCCTTCGGTGGAGTAGCGATTGCGAATGTTGTAGACCATCGCTGGACTGACGCCAACAAGTTGGGCCACGCTCGAAGGGGGGTTATTCTGATGCAGAGCCAGCAACACCTGAGCCCGTTTGAGGCTACGTACCGATTATAAACTGGCTGCCACGTATGCTTGCTTTCGGGCAGCAGACGGGTGTAGCGGATAAGCCCGGCAAATCGCGCGACAAGTTTGCTCTTTACGCCCCGTCGGTAGGCTCATTTGTCTGCTCGTCGGCCGGTTTTAGGGCCAGCCCATTGTCGGCAGCCGCCATTTTTTTGTAGAGCCGGGTTTTGGCCGTTCTGACACTCGCCGGGTCAATAGTTAATAATGCGGCAATTTCCTTGGTCGAGAGATTAAGATGGGTGTGTTTGCCGAACGCGGCCCGGCCGTTTCGTACAAAATCCGTCACTTGACCAATCTGGGGAGATGTAAAGGAATAGACCAGCTTAGCCGTTTAGGGTCCAATAAGTCATACCTTTTTAAACCACAGCTATTTAGCGGTATGAATACTCAAATAAAGCCAAATAATAGGATCAGAAAGTAGGTCCACTGACCATTCTGGTTTTTGCTGTACGTCGTCAGTCAAAAGTGGACAGATTCGTGTTAAAAGAGAAGAGAGACTTTTTAGGGTGAATTAGTCACAAAAATCGTTCAAGAAACCCCTCCTTTTACTGACGCACACGTTGAAAGTACAAACGATGAAGAGGAGAACGACCTACTTAATTTATTGCTAAAATACAATTATTGATTTTGTTGATTGCGTTCAGAAGATGCCTTCCTTGGTACGGGCTCAGATTGTAGATATCTAGGTTCATTCCGTTGTCAATCAACATCCATAGCATCCACTATGAGTAATGTAGCTAGTTTAGTGAAGAACTTCCCGCAAGCAACGAAAGATCATTTCTTAGCATCTTTAAGTCAACTATTCCCTTCCTTGTCATTCCTATGCGCCAACTTCTTACGGGTATTGCTGTACTTTCTTTGGTATCCATCGTTTATCAAGGCCGTGCCGACGATCTCGATGAATTCATTCGAAAACAAATGCAAAAACGGCACGTACCAGGACTGTCTATCGCCATTATTCAGGACGGTAAACTTATCAAGGCGAAAGGGTATGGTTTCATTGATAAGAATGGGTCTGCGCCGGTTACCCCGACTACCCTGTTTCAGGCTGGCTCCATTAGTAAGTCAGTGGCGGCTGTTGGCGCATTGCAGCTAACGGAAGAAGGTAAGCTACAGCTCGATGAAGATGTGAATACCAAACTGAAGACTTGGAAGGTACCTGAGAATGAATTCACCAAGGACAAGAAAGTCACCTTGCGGGGGTTGCTCAGCCATACGACAGGGCTAACCGTACACGGCTTTCCTGGTTACGAAGTAGGGGCTCCCATTCCAACCGTGAGGCAGATTCTCGACGGTTCATCACCCGCCAATACGGCTGCCGTTCGGGTAGATTTCGTGCCGGGAACCCGCTGGCGGTATTCGGGTGGTGGCTATACGGTCATTCAGCAACTCATCACAGACGTAACCGGCCAACCCTTTCCCCAGTTTATGAAGACGACCGTGCTGGCGCCATTGGGTATGGCTCAAAGCACCTTCCAACAGCCACTTCCTGTTGACAAAGCCAAAATGACGGCCACGGGTCATTCCCGGGAACGCGATTTAATAAAGGGGCGCTGGCATATTTACCCGGAAATGGCCGCTGCCGGGCTTTGGACAACCCCATCGGATCTGGCCCGCTTTGCCATGGGTATTCAAAACGCCCTGGCGGGCAAACCTGGTGCCGTCTTGTCGAAGCAAATGGCCCGGCAAATGCTGACCGATCAAAAGGACAAAGATGGGTTAGGTGTGTTCTTGGAAGGGGAAGGCAACACCATGCGCTTCGGGCATAACGGACGGGATGAAGGTTTCGACGCCCTGATGACAGCTGGTGCTCAAACCGGACAAGGGGTCATTATTATGATCAACGCCAACGACAACTCTCGAATGCTAGGCCATATCGTCGATGAAGTCGCTAAGGAATATCATTGGGTGGGTTATCCTACAACGACACCGGCCAAACGCGT
>DATHAW010000344.1:0-9040 GCA_035296465.1 Spirosoma sp. | reverse complement strand
GGGTAAACAGGCGACTCAACGTATCGAGCGTAAGCATCCTTCTGTCGACCCGGTTAGATCTACGCATCCGTATTAAGCGGTTATCCCGGCGAACAATCTGTTTCTCTAGGTCGATACTCATGCATGATACAGTAATTGGACGGCTAATCAACCAGGTCTTCTTCAAGCTACATATCCATATTTAAGACATGACCATTATAACGAGAAGAGAATTTCTCACAATTCACAATAAAAATGGGAATGAACAAATCGATATAATACCTTAATCCATTATCGAAGGTTGTGTTTTGCCTAATATGGATTGTCTTCCAATTCCTTTTGATGCTTCTGGATCTATTCTGGAAAAAGGAGTTCGAAAGGAAGTTCAAAAAGTTGCTCAGCTTCAAGAGGCAGGAACTTTTCCTCAACAGATGAGACTGGGAAGTGTATTCCTTCAGCATCGGAAAAATGGAGGGAGGTTTTTTGAATATATGTCAGAAACTTCAAATACACCTCATTATTTGAAAGTTCGTGGAACTGACAGAATGCTTACATCACCACAAGAACTTCGATTTGTCAGTGGTCCTTGTCTATTTAGTATAAGTGGAGCACAAGTAGTCCACAAAGGTGGTAGTATGACCACAATAACTAAACCGGATGGTCTAATTAACAAACCAGTTGAGGGACTCCAAGTACAAGAATGTATTACCCTATATGAACTCGAATCAATTGAGCGCCTCACTCGTACAATTAGTGAGTATATACAAGGTATTAATGTTCCATCACGCGTTGCAGTTAATATCCCACGAACTGAGTATTACCTATATATGCTTGATGCTTTTCAGCAAGGTTTGGTAGGAATAGATACTGCTCTTGAATGGTTTGATCAGGTAGATAAAAGATCTGGGCGTATGAGAGACCTTTTTATCTCAAGATTACGTAAGAATGCATCCACTGCTGATGTTACACTCAATAATCTGAATGATTCTCTGGCAGATTTTGTAAGGGATCATGTCTCAAGAGGTACTAGACCTCCACTTGATAAAATGATTGGTATGTATGCACACCAAAATAAAATTTCATCGGCTCTTGTACAAATGTACCAACCTGAGAGTTATCAAGATTTGAATAACTTAGGCTATCTTTATGAGGAGATCGTAAATGGTGTTGAAGAAGGCGTAGCGTGTGTTGTAATCGAAAATCCAGTAGAAGAAAAGATATATGTTGAATGCGATAGAGCAGCAAAAGCGCTCAAACCACTAGGCATTACGGTCAATACGATGGCTGTGTATCCTTACCCACAAGTTGTAATGACAAATGATGATAGAGGATTATATTTTTTACCTGGAACACCAACACTTACCCAAGTAAAACCTGTCTTGAGACAGTATCGTTAATTATTATTTTTATTATGAAAACAAGGGTTGTGCTTTGAAATAACTACCCTTTATAAGCCATATCATACAGCTAAAAAACATTCATAAAAACGCTGCTATAAGTGAACATCGGTTTTAAGCGGCCAACTTACACAATCCACAAAATGGTTGCCCTTTCTGTACCCTCACTATGATAAGTGCAATATTCTGATACGAACGGCTTGTATACACCTTCAAAGCCGAACAACGTTAAAATACAACAATTGCCCCATCCAAACCGCGCAAACGAATACCTTCCGTATTACCAAATGGTCTACACCAACGCTGGTTTCATACTTTTGAGGAAGTGGGCCTCTTTGTCGGTTGGCATCCCATGGAAGAGAATCAACGTAGTCGATGGTTTTACCCAATAACCTTAGTTCCCTTTAGCCAGCCAAAGCTCACCCTGTAGACCCAGGGGCTAATCCGTTGGTTTGCATATGAATTGGGCTGATTAGACGCTAAATTGGTAGTAGTTCCTTTCTTTGCTAGGTTTACATCAGGTCGGACAGGAAGACAAGGGTAACTTCATTGGTTGGTCATCTTTCTACGACATTACAACGTTCTTGTCATATGAAAGACGCTATCGATATTCTACCCACGCAGGTTCACATGCTGACTATGGGTGTGTCTTCCTGGCTTCAGGACCATCCATGACCGCCCATGCCTGTTGATCTCTCCCCTGCCCTGCTTGACCAGGTGTTGGATGCCTCACCCGCCTGCTTCTGTTTCCTGCGGGCCATCCGTCCATCGGCCAGTAGCCCCATTACGGATTTCCAGGTAAAGCGGGTCAATCCCGCCTTGGCCCAGCTACAGCCTCACCCGCGCCTGGATTGGGCCGGACGGTCCCTAAGAGAACTGTATGGGGGGGGAGGCCCCAGCGGTTTATGGGATCGACTTGGGCAGGTATGCCAGACGGGCGTAGCCTTCCGGGGCATCGAGTTCTTTCCCCATCCAGAAGGTGGTGGCTGGTATGACCTGGCCGTCACGGGACAGGGTGACGAGCTGGTGGTTCACTTTGTGCCTAACCCGTTGCCCCCCGCCGGTCCTCGTCAGCCAGCCCCCACACCGCTCCAGCAGGTACTCGATACCATCCCCCTGGCTGTTAGCCTGCTTCGTCCCCAGTATGGACAAACCGGCGAGCTGGTTGATCTGGTGTTTGACCTGGCCAATCCAGCCGCTGCCCGGCTGCTGGGCTTACCCCTTGAAGCAGTCATCGGACAGTCCTATTCCACCCTGTTACCCCAGGCGGTGGCCCAGGGCGGGATGGCCTTTATGCAGCAGATACTATCCGACAGGCAGCCGGCTCACTTTGAGCTCGAATACAACGCCGATGGGCTTTCCGGCTGGTTCGCTCAGAGCATCACCCCCGTGGCGGGAAACCTGCTGTTTACTACCCATGACATTACCGATCGCAAACAAGCCCAGGAACAGACCCGGCGCCAGGCCGAAACCTTTGATGCGGTCCTGGGTTCGATGCTGCACGGGCTGACTGTATTCGGTGTCATCGAGGATGAGACGGGCCAGCTGGCCGATCTGCGCTACGAGTACGTCAGCGATCAGGTCTTGCGCGAGACCGGCCTGAGCCGGCCCCAGCTCATCGGTCAGACGCTGCTGACCTTGTTTCCCGACAACCGCTCGTCGGCTTTCTGGCCGGCTTACCAGACCGTTCTGCAAACGGGTCAGCCTCAGCAGTTCGAGGAACACTACCACTACGATGGCTACGACAACTACCTCCATTGCCAGGTGGTTAAGATTGACCTGCACCGGCTGGTAACCACCTACCAGGTCGTTAATGAACTGAAAAAGGCCCAGCACGCTGCCGAGCAACAGGCCTTGCTGCTGCGGTCAGTGCTGGATGGGTCCCAGAACAATATTATCGCTCTGGAGGCCATTCGCCCGCCGACGGGTGAGCTGGTCGACTTACGCTACCTGCTTCAGAACGAAACCTACCGCCGGCTGACCGGCTACGAAGATGAGCAGGTGCTGGGTCGCCCCCTGAGTGAGGTGTCGCCCCAACTGGCCAGCCCTGACTTACTCGAACGCTACGCAGCTGTGATCCAAACCGGCCAGCCCTTCAGCCAGGATCTTGCCTTCGATGCGGGCCACTTCCGGGGCTGGTACAACCTGTCGGTCCTCCAACGAGGCGATGGGGTGGTGCTGACCCTGCAGGATAAAACCGCCGAGAAGCGGGCGGAGGAAAGCCTGCTGGCCCAGCAGCGGCAACTTGAAACGACCAACTTGGCGCTGAGTCGTTCGAATGAAAACCTCCAGCAGTTTGCCTACGTGGCCTCCCATGACTTGCAGGAGCCCCTGCGCAAAATCCGCCTGTTTGGCGATCGGCTGCAGGGGCAGTACGGATCCATGCTGCCCACTGCCGGCCTGGAGCTGCTCGAACGCATGCAGGGGGCGGCTGATCGGATGGCGGTGCTGATCCGTGACCTGCTGGCCCTCTCAAAGCTGTCGACTCCGCCCCCGTTTGGTGCGGTGGACTTAAACCAGGTGCTCGCCGAGGTCATCAGCGATCTGGAGCTGGTCATTACCGAAAAAGGCGCTCACATCAGCCTGACGTCCTTACCGGTGGTGCAGGGGGACGCCCTGCAACTGGGTCAGGCCTTTCAGAATCTGATCGCCAACGCCCTGAAGTTTCAACGGCCCGGCCAGGTGCCCCAGGTCCGGGTGGACTGTGAACGGCTGGGGCTGGACGAGCTGCCGGCGGGCTTACTGCCCCCTTCTGGCTCCGAGGATAAGGCGACCGCAGGACATCCCCGGTATTTTTACGCCCTGGATGTTATTGACAACGGCATTGGTTTCGATGCAGCGCGTTATGGGGAGAAGGTGTTCGGGGCTTTCCAGCGGTTACAGGATCGCAGCAGCCCCTACAGCGGCACAGGCATTGGCCTAGCCATCGTGCGGAAGGTAGCCCAAAACCATGGGGGTGGGGTAGGGGTGACGAGTGAGGAAGGCCAGGGGGCCCGCTTTACGCTCTATCTGCCCGCTTTTTAGGACCAACTAATTTCGGCGTACAACAAAAGCAATACAGGTATCCTAACCGCCCTGCACCAATAGCTGGGGCGGTGTTGAGGAAGTGCCGTGTTCCGGCAGGTTACACGGGGCTCCCTATTAAGAGACACCTGGACAAGCTCCCTTTTAGTCGTCACAACTTTATTAATCATCACACCATGTACAGTAATAAGGATCTTGTCCAACTAGCCCTCACCTGGCTACATAGATAAAAGGATGGGCTTATCGGTGGGGCTTTCTGGTGTGAACGCTATAAAGCGGTGGCTCCTTATACCACCCGTATTATGGTATATTTGTTGTCCCTACACCCCGAAAAGCTACTGTTATAAGTAGCTAACAGCGGGCCAAAGTCTGACTTCCGTTTGACCTATATCCTATGACGAGCAAAGCGCCCATTGTGGTAATCGAAGATGATGATGACGATCAATTCTTTATTCGGGAAGCCATTAGCAGTTTAGAAATTGAAAATCCCCTCCTCTTTTTTTTAGCAATGGCGTTGAGGCCATGGCGTATTTAATCGATGCCCAGGAAGCTCCCTTAGTGATTCTAAGCGATGTGAATATGCCGACCATGAATGGCATTGAACTTCGCCAGCTGATTGATCTGAACGAGTATCTGAAAAAGAAATGTATCCCCTTTGTTTTTTTAACCACGGCCGCCGATCAAGGCCTGGTCAATATGGCTTATAACCTGACCATTCAGGGGTACTTCAAAAAAGAGCGAACCTTTGAGGGCTTGACAGAGCAGATGCGTTCGATCCTTGACTATTGGGATAAATGTTTACATCCTAATTCTAGTTTTTATTAATCTATGGATCAGCGCCTACCTGGAATAGGTGAGGTTTCCGCAGGACTAGCTGTCAACTAGCTTAGCGCGTGCAACGGTTGATGGGTAGCTTCCTACCTATATAGGTAGGAAGCAAGTATGTGGATTTGCTCTCTTTTAGTGGACATTGGTTTAAATGAACACCACGTCGTGTACAGCAGAAGGCTGTAAGTCTAATCTTAGTAATGTCTAATTTTAGTAATTAATTTTTTGCAAAAAAAACTCAAGTCGCTTTATTGCTTTAGTACAAATACTGTTTCAATCTTTTTGGTCCAGAAAATCACTCCTTTAATTAGCCATTTTCAGCCTTACTGTATCTAACACATACTTAGCACGAGTTTAGCTCATTTCGCGGGGTGAATGTGATAAAGCGATCTGGAACGTAGCCCTTTATGGGGCCAGCCAGAATGCCCATATGAAAGTCGTTGGTGAGTTTACAGGGGAAAATACCAAAGCAAAAGTTGAGTCCATGGATTTAATGGACGAAATTTATCAGGTTAGCAAATCACCTATCTTATTAGGAAAAGAAGGTGAAGAGAGGTGAGCAAGTGAGAGACCTTTTGTGCTGGAATAATGATCCCACCAAAAAGCCGCGCTAGTTGTTTCTGAGCGCGGCTTTTCTGTTTCGTTACTGTACTTAGTTAATCACTTCGCAAACTCTTCACTGGGTCTAACAAGGCCGCTTTAATACTTTGTAAGCTGACCGTCAACAAGGCGATTACAACCCCTAACAATCCCGCCAGCGCAAACATCCACCAGGCCAAGTCGATGTGGTAGGCGTATTCCTCCAGCCATTTGCTGGTCGCCCACCAGGCAACGGGAAAGGCAATGCCATTGGCAATCAGCACCAGTTTCAGAAAATCCATGGAGAGCAGCGTAGTCAGGTTCGTCACGCTGGCACCTAATACCTTCCGGATGCCGATTTCTTTGATACGCTGTTCAGCCGAGTAGGTAGCCAAACCAAACAGGCCCAGGCTGGCAATGAAAACAGTAGCCAGGGCCATCCAAATCAGCAGGGTTTGCCGGCGTTGATCTTCAGCGTAAAAGCGGGCCAGTTGCTGATCCAGAAAATGGTATTCGAATGGCTCATCCGGATCGGCTTTCAGCATCACAGCTTTGAGCTTTTCCAGGGTCTCCTGAATGCCGCTGGTCTCAACACGCACCGTGTAATAGTCGATGGGAAAAATTGGATTCTGGTTGTAAGTCAGCACCAGCGGCTCAATTTTGTCCCTCAGCGACTGAAAATGGAAATCTTTTACAATCCCGATCACCCTGGCTCTGAAAGGGCTATTATTGTTCAGAACTGGCTGAAATTTTTGTCCTAGCGACATGGCCGGAATCTCTACCAGCTGGTCCGACAGTTCGGTAATGTTCAGCAGGCGGGCCGCCGTTTCATTCATCAGCACCGAGGTTGAATCAGCTGGGTTAACAAAGTTTCGCCCCTGGATCAGGGTGACTTCAAACGTCTTCAGAAAGTCTTTATCCGCACCGATTGAATAGGCCACTTTTGACTCATCGGCGTTGCCCTGGGTGTTGACCTTAACGGTCGGGATCGTTTTCCATTCGCCGGGTACCCGCGAGCTCACCGATACGTTTTTCACCGACGGAATTTTGGCCATCTCAGCCTTGATCGGTTCAAAACCCTTGCGTGCTGCGCCGGTATTGACATCAATGACTACCAGCTGGTCTTTGTTGAAACCTAAATTGGTGGTGTTCATAAACCGCACCTGCCAGAACAGGACAATGGTGCCAATAATCATAACAGTCGAGATTGTAAACTGGAAAACCACCAGGGCTTTCCGCAAACTCAGGCTGCCCCTCTGGTTGATCTTCATCCCTTTTAGCAGCAGCACCGGCTTAAAACCAGACAGCAGTAAGGCAGGATAGCTCCCAGATAGCAGCCCGATGAGCAAGGTGGCGGCTAAAGTCATGAGCCAAATTCGGTAGTCGGTGCCCAAGCTCAGCGTCAGATGTTTGTTGACGAAAGGATTAAACCACGGCAACAGCACATTGACCAGCACCAGCGCGATTAGCAACGAAAGTCCCGTAATCAGCAGGGCTTCGACCAGGAATTGATAGATAAGATTGCTTCGTTCGGCCCCAATCGATTTACGAACGCCAATTTCCTTTAGCCGACTGGAAGCCCTGGCGGTCGATAAATTCATGTAATTAATGCCCGCAATGAGCAGCACAAACAGCGCAACGAAGGAGAAGATGTTGATGTAAAACAGACTTCCCTGCGCAATAGCGTCTACATTTGAATTTCGTGCACCATCTAGGATGCCTTCCGAATGCAGGTGAATATCATTTAGTGCCTGAAGCCTGTATGTCAGGCTGGTGCCTATCTCAGGTTTAAAGTTGGCCAGGACCAGCTTGGTTAGTTTAGCTGAAACCGCTTCGGGGCTTGTGTTGGGTTTTAGAAGAACATACACAGAAAAATTGGTGGACGACCAATCACTGGCTACCATTTGCTTATAATAATCGGCATTTCGGTAAGAAGTTTCGGAAACCAGCAAGTTGAAATCGAAGCTTGAATTACGCTGTTGATTTTTCAGAACACCCGTCACTTTCAGCGGAGCGTCTAAGTGGCTAAACTGGAGCGTTTTACCCAATACCTGCTTGTCACCAAACAACCGCATGGCCAAATCCTCATTGATAACGATTGAATTGGGTGCCTTTAGTGCCGTATTTCTATCGCCTAGTACCAGCGGAAAGTCAAAGATTTGCAGGAAGTCTTCATCGGCGTTCGTGATGGTTTCCTGAAAATTCACCGGGTTTTCAGGGTTGATTAAATTCGCCCGCCCGATTCTGGACACGCGGGTCGTATTTTCGACTTCAGCAATATTTTTCCTGGATTCTTCGGCCAGTTTATAACTTCCCGCTGCAATGGTAGTGGCCTCGCCTTTTACGTTTTTATGCTCAACAACCCGGTAAATACGGTCGGCGTTACGATGTTGTTGATCGAAGGTGAGTTCATCAAACAGGTACAACCCGATCAGCAAAAAGCAGGTAATGCCAAAGGCAAGACCGGCCATATTAAGCAGGGTGTAGAGTTTATGGCGGCTTAGGGTTCGGAAAGCAATTCTGAAATGGTTGCGTAGCATAACAGGATGCAGGCTTGAGGGTTGTTGATTAGCTTGTTGTTTACGTTTCCGCCGTCGCACAAACGGCGGCAGTACCGAGATCATATTCAGCATGTAGCGTAGCGTGGCCTGCGTTTTGCCGGCTCGCCCGTACCAGTACACGTATAGTTCGTCCAGGTCGCCCTCGACTTCTTCCAGCGTATCATCGGGGTGCAGTTGGGCCAGCAGCCAGCGAGCCCAACGGGGCGGATTGGGCGTTAATTTTTTCATATTTCACCCAGCCTAAGTGCGTTCGGCGGTACCAGTTGCCACAGTTCCTGCCGTAGTTGCTGAATCTCCTGCAAGGCCCGGCTACCCAGGGCTGTAACCCGAAACAGCCGCTTGCGTCGCCCACCCCGCTCGGCGGTCGCCCCGCCCAGTTGAGAGGTTACGAAACCCTTCTCTTCCAGCCGAATTAACGTATTATGTACCGACCCAAAGGCCACTACACGTCCCGTGTGCTCCTCGATAAGCGGGCTGATGGTGGCTCCATAGCCGTTCCCATCCAGAACAGCGACCATCAACAAAACAATCTCCTCAAATTCACCCAGATAGGTTCGGCGCATAAGCAGTATTCATAAGTATCTATTATTAAGTACAAATCTATTGCCAAATCTGATAATCGGCTTAAATCGCTCAGAAAAGGCTATATTAAAATCCCATTAATCTATAAAC
>DATHAW010000343.1:0-2387 GCA_035296465.1 Spirosoma sp. | reverse complement strand
ACGCGTTTGTGCCGTTGGTACAACGTCGCTCAAAGCCATTGAATCTTCGGTATCGGCCAACAGCCGGCTGAAGCCGGTGGAAGGCTGGACAGACCGGTTCATTTTCCCGCCCTACGAATTCAAAATTGCCAACTCGCTGCTGACGAGTCTGCACCTTCCCGAGTCCATTCTCATTATGATGACCAGTGCCTTTGGTGGCCACGAACTCATCAAGGAAGCGTATCAAGTAGCGATCAAAGAAAAATACCGATTCTTTGGCTACGGCGACGCCATGCTCATTATCTAAGCTTGGGAGTTCGTAGGTCGTGTAGGTCGTAGGTGTCATTGGTTGTAAGTAGTTTTGCCAATGCAATGCTCACAACCAATGACACCTACGACCTCTACTATTTCGGCAACGCTATTTGCAATCATCGTTGCCGGGGGAAGCGGCAGCCGAATGAAATCCGAGGTGCCGAAGCAGTTTCTGCTGCTTAACGGCAAGCCTATTCTGCAGCATACCCTGGAGCGTTTCTTGAGTGTCTCCCCTACTCCACAGCTTATTCTGGTGCTGCCCGCCCGTGATCAGTTTATCTGGGAAACGCTTTGCCAGCAACATAATTTTTATCCGGACCCGGCCGCATCACCTATCCAGATTGTGGATGGCGGGGCTACCCGCTTCCAATCGGTACGTAATGGGCTGCGTGCTATTCATCGGCCCGATGGCCTGGTGGCGGTGCATGATGGCGTCCGGCCGTTTGTTACACCAGAAATTATTCAGCACAGCTACGAAACAGCAGCCCGCACGGGATCGGCAGTGGCCTGCGTACCCGTAAAAGATTCGGTGCGCCAGGTTGGCCCGGATGGCACTAGCTTGGCCCTTGACCGGAGCAGGCTTCGGCTGATTCAAACACCCCAAACCTTCGAGTTAAGCCGGTTTCGGCAGGCCTTCCAAACCGACGAGCAACCATTTTTTACCGACTGTGCCAGCGTAATGGAATATGCAGGCTTCCCAATAACACTGATTGACGGAGCTTACGAAAACATCAAGATTACGACACCAGACGATCTGGCGTGATTAACGTTTAAGTCGCTGCTTAAGTCTTTAAAGCCTATCTAATCAGACAATTCTGACTCAGACAGAGCATCCAGCAATGCCCCTAACTGCGCGTCGGTCGTAAATGGGTTCATCAACGACACCCGCAGCCAGGCCCGACCACGCAGGCTGGTCTGAACTATATAAAACTGACCTTCGGTCAATACCTGTTGCCGGATACGGCTGTTCAGCGCATCGAGTTTATCCGCATCGGTTTCGTTGCCAGCGTAGCGAAAGCAAACAATGTTGCTCTGTGGCTCAGTGGCTAATTCAAAACCGGGCCGACTCCGCACCTGTTCGGCAAACCGGCGCGCCAAACCGTATAGTGTATCTACGTTTTCAGCAAATATCGCTTCACCGTACGTGCGCAGCATAACATACACTTTAGCGCTCATCATGAGTTTCGTGCATTCGAACGCCCGCTTGCCGGAGTTGAACCAGTCCTTTGCGCTGCTGTCGGCCCATAGGTACTGGGCTTTCTGCTGAAACGTACGGAACGAATCGGCATCGCGCTTATAGAGCACCGCCGTAACTAAAGCCGGTGTCATCATCAGTTTATGAAAATCAACGATCACTGAGTCGGCCCGTTCGATTCCACGCACCAGCGGGCGGTATGTATCCGACAGGGCCGCAGCACCCCCATGTGCCCCGTCGACGTGGAACCAGAGACGATGCTTTTCGCAGAAGTCGGCAATGGCGGTCAGGTCGTCGTAAGAACCGGTGGAGGTGGAACAGGCACTGCCAATGACGGCAAAGACGGTCAGTCCGGCCGCTGTAGCACGCCTGTGGTAGTCGTCCAGCAGGTCGGTCCGCATCTGAAAGCGGTCGTTGGTGGGAACTTTGATGATGCCCGCCGTGCCGAGTCCCATGATGCGCGCAGCCCGGTCCACGCAGTAGTGTGCCTCTTCGGACACCATAACGGCTAATTTATCCGTCGTCCCGTTTTCCCATACGTCTGCTGGTGCGGCAACGGCCCGTGCGGTCAGCAGTGCCGTAAGTGTAGCCAGTGTGCCGCCCGACGTAAGCAAACCACCGGCATCAGAACCCATAGCAAGCCGGCTGGCCAGCCACTGCACCACAATCCGTTCCAGCGTGTTGGCCGTCATCCCCATTTCATACACAGCCATGCCCTGATTTAACAACCCCGTCAAGAGGCCAGTCAGAGCCGCCAGGGGCAGCGGCACCGCCACCTGATGGCCCATACAGTGCGGATGGTGGAGGTGGATAGACCGCTTGACAATGTCGGCCAGTAATGGTACTGGGTCGGCAGTAGTGGGTTGCCCAAAATCGGCCTGCCAGTAGGCCAGTTGCTCAT
>DATHAW010000342.1:0-5075 GCA_035296465.1 Spirosoma sp. | reverse complement strand
GTTTTTCGATAGATTACATAGGTAAACGAATTGTGGAAATTCATGAGAGCTCCCGCCCCAAGATCCGTTACGCCATTGTGCCCCGGAAATTAACCGGCTGGACGCTCCCCCGAATGCTACCCGCACGCACGTTAGATTGGCTCATAGGCCGTATCACTGGCTTAACTCCGGAAAAAGATGCTTAAACCCGCTTTTCAAAAAGGCCAGGCCCTTCTTGCCGACATTAAACAGGCTACCCAAATACCTGATAAGCTGCACATCTGGTGGCTCGGTCAAAGTGGATTTTTGCTACGCTATAACGGTCGGCACCTGCTGTTCGACCCGTACCTGTCAGACTCGCTGTCCCGAAAATATGCTAATACTGACAAACCACACGAGCGTATATCAGAACTGGTAATCGACCCGGCTTACCTCGACATGATCGACGTAGTGACTTCCAGCCATAACCACACTGATCACCTCGATGCCGACACGCTGTTACCCCTTATGGCCGTTAACCCAACTATACAATTTATTATTCCTGAAGCTAACCGCTCGTTCGTTTACCAACGGCTTTGTACCCACCCGGTTTGGGAAAAACTAGCCCGGCCGTTAGGCCTAACGGCCGGACAATCGGCCTCCGTGTGTGATTTTGTCATTCATGGCGTACCAGCTGCACACAACGAACGCGAGTACGACGAACGGGGCTTCGATACGTTCATGGGATATGTGGTTGAAGCAGGGCCATATACAATCTACCACTCAGGCGATACGCTATGGTACGATGGCTTGGTAGACGTGTTGCGGCCATTTCAGGTGGACGTAGCCTTGCTGCCTATCAACGGTAATAAACCTGAACGGCGCGTGGCGGGTAACCTTAACCCCGACGAAGCCGCCCGCCTAGGCCGCGACATTGGGGCTGGACTTGTGATCCCACACCACTATGATCTGTTTGCCTTCAACACCGCTAATCCCGACGATTTTGTTCGGGCCTGCAACCAGTACGGTACGCCAAATCGCGTAATGCGTTTGGGAGAGGGGATCGCGGTATGAGAGTAGTATGCGCCCTGCCCCATCTTATCTAGTTCGCCCGAAACTTCTTTATTTCTTTACGCCATGCGACTTCATTATCTGTTGCCCTTTTTGTGCCCTTTATTGGCCGTGGCCCAGTCGCCTAAGCCCGATTTCAAGATTCAGGTGGTCGATAATCAGATTAGCATTGGCTATGGGTTGGCTATTGGCGACGTAGATGGCGACCGCCAGCCCGACATTCTGCTGGCTGACCAGAAGCAGTTTGTCTGGTACAAGAACCCGGCTAATAAAACTGGTACCTGGAGGCGCTATGTTATGGCCGAGAATTTGACTCCGCAGGATAATGTCTGCATTGCGGCTCGTGACCTTGATGGTGACGGACGTGTGGAAGTAGCTGTGGGGGCGGGCTGGAGCCCTGCCGAAACCACTGACAGCACCAAATCCGGGGCTATATTTTACCTTGCTCGTCCTAAAGACCCAACCCAGCGCTGGGAGCCAGTACGCCTGCCGCATGAGGTGACAACGCACCGGATGCGCTGGGCCAAAACCGGGAGCACATATCAGTTGATAGTTGTTCCGCTGCATGGTTTAGGAAACCAAAAAGGCGAAGGTCGGGGTGTGCGCGTATGGGGGTACGAGTTCCCGAAAAATCCACGTGGCCCCTGGAAACGCCATCTGGTCGATTCGACGCTGCACCTCACGCATAATTTTGATCTGTGGGAAGACGGTCCGCGAACGGGCGTCATCATTGCGGGTAAAGAAGGGGGTAAAATTGTGGAGTGGCAATCGGGTCAGTGGCGCTATATGCCCGACGAAGCCGCTCGCAACGCCTTGGGGCTGTTAACCAACAGTACGGATGGGATTGGCGAAATTCGGCGCTATGACAAAGGAGCCGGCATTGCCACCATCCAGCCCATGCATGGCAACCTGCTGCAAACTGAAACCGGCTATTATTCGCTCATGCGCCCTCGTGCCGACGTTTCTGATAAAGAAATTAATATCTTAACCGATGGTCTCAGTCAGGGCCATGCGCTTGTTTGTGGCGATTTTATGGGCACCGGCCACGACCAGATTGTAGCTGGGTGGCGCAATCCGGATAAGAACGGGAAAGTTGGTTTGCGGCTGTTCTTACCGCAGGAGACAAATAAATTTGCAGGTTATGAGCTGGACGACAGCGTCAGGATGGCTTGCGAGGATCTACAGGCCGCTGATCTCGATGGCGATGGCGATCTGGATTTGATTGCATCCGGGCGTGCAACGCTGAACGTATTAATCTATTGGAATCAGCGAAAGCCATAAGCAGTTTTAATTTCCTGAGATTGTGGTAGATGATTGCTAAAAAATTACCCTTCGCGTGTCCAAATGATGAAATCTGTTACGGGCGCTTCGGCTAGCATGGGCCGAATGAGTTGCACCACCTGACCCCGGTGATAAGCCGCATGATGACTGATATGGGTGAGAATGTCAATCAGCGTACTTTGGTAGGGCTGCTTACTCGAATTGACGTAATCAATAGGTTGAATAAGATCTAATTCGGCAAGGCCGCTAACATAATTCACAAGCTGGCGGTGCTGGCGCTCGGCGGTTTCGTTCATGCTGGCTACTGGCAAATTCTCCCAGATAGCAAAAACCGTCGGTTCGTGAAGTATTCGACCGAGCCAGACGTGCTGAGCCGACAGAATATGACTCATTACTGCGACTGCACTTGGTGGTTGGTTGTCCAGTGATTCCAAAGCGCTAATAATACGCTGATTAGCCCAGAATTCGTAGTTAAGCAGGTGGATCAGGAAATTCTTCATTGAGTAGCAAAACTAATAGCGCCAATTTTTATTCAGATGCGCTCAGTTTTGCTACTCAAACTTACTAGTTAGTCTATTGTTTTCTACCTAAGGCTCCTGATTAGGTTGTTCTGACTTATCAGACAATCTGTCCCGGTTCATGTTTAAGCCTACAAAGCCATCTTCGGTGAGGTAAGGCTGGGCATCCCGCATCCGTATTTTGCTCTTGTGTTTTTTATGCCGTTTGGGCAATACTGATTCGTAGTAAAAAGGCTTGGTTAACCAGGTCAGTAGGCTGGAAGCGATGATCAGACCTATCAGACCGTATATCATTCGTATCTCATCATTCATAGCCGTTTTGTTGTTTTTATTCATCTGAATTGACTCATAAAAAACGATCAGACCTATTCAAAAGTATTTTACGGTAGTCTAACACTGAGCAAACGGCCTTGTTTGCTTCATAAACGCTCTTGTTTAAGTACAACGCCGAAAAGCCTGCCGGCCCACTATGCACCTTACTTTGTATGCTTCTAATCCTGCTGGTTAATAGAGTTGATCTTATTGATAAGGCACGCATTATTGTGCGCTCTCCTCAGGTGCCTAGGCGTTGACGGCTTAGTAAATAAAAAGATAGATACCTGTAAAACTCAACTGGCAAGCTATTGAAGTCCTCGCTTAATAGCTTGGTAGAGGACTTCCGCTACGTCGGTCCGCGTGTTCAGCGAACTGATTTTGTTGTTATTACGGGTAGGATATACGCGGTTGGCTAGAAAAACGTAATTCAGATTATACGTCGGGTCTGGATCGACCCACGTGAAAGTGCCTGTGAATCCCGAATGGCCAAAACTGTCTTTGGTGGCAGAGCGGGGCGCATTACCGGTATACGTAAAAGATGGTTTCTCAAAGCCCAGGCCGCGTCGGTTGCCTAGTTCGGGATACTGATAGCGCGTAAACTCGGCGATGGTTTTGGCCGAGATGTACTGCTGGTCGGCGTAACGTCCCTTCTGCCGGTACATCTCAAACAACTTCATCAGATCATTGGCTGACCCAAACAGCCCCGCATGCCCCGATAACCCGCCCAGCATAGCCGCGCCTTCGTCGTGAACGCGCCCCCAGATGAGTGTTTTGCGGAAAAGTGAATCGTATTCGGTCGGTACAATGCGGTTTAGACTATAGAACCGTCGTGGCCCAAAGGTCAAGGTAGTTGCACCAAGAGAACGGTAGAATGATGTTTTCAGGTAGTCTTCAAACGGGACGCCCGTCAGCCGCCTGACGATCTGCGGGTAGAGAATAAACGACAGGTCGGAATACACGTATTGTTTTTTCTCGTTTAAGGGCGAGTCCCTGATCTGCTCAAAAATGGTTTTTGGGTACTTCTTAAAGAGATATAAACTATCCGTTACTTCGATGGAATAACGGTTGGATCGTTCGTTTCTGAACGTCCTGGGCTTCCACGTACCGTCGGGGTTTTTTGTGTCGAGCCAGAATGGAATCCACGCTTTTAGGCGGGCCTGGTGGGTCAGTACGTCGCGCCAGATGAGATTGGCCTTGTTCGACTTTTTGAACGATGGCAGGTAGTCCGCCATTTTGCCATCTATGTTGAACTTGCCTTCGTCTACCAGCCGCATCAAGGCGGGTGTCGACGTACTCACCTTTGTCACAGACGCCATGTCATAGAGATCGTCCAGTTGAACGGTTTTTGGCTCTGCTCCAAGGATTGCATCGTATGTATGCTTACCGTAGGCTTTGCGAAAAATAACTTTGCCATCCTTCGCCATTTGCACCACACACCCCGGAAACGCTTTCTGCGTTAACCCAACGTTCACCAGCGAATCTACCTGCTGCGTCAGGAACCGGCTGTCGATACCCACCTCTTCGGGTATGGTGTACTTTAGTCGGCCAATTGGCTTAATAATGAGCCCATCACCCAGCCGGAACCGCTGGTTCACGGTCACGGGGAGCTTTCCCGATGCGCCAATAGCCCCGAAAATCAACTGCGCTGATAAGTCTTCGGTATGGTCTGTAAGTTGGTAAGGCATCACAATGGCCCGTGCCCGTTCAATTGCGTGTTCGGGTCGGGCCATATCGGCCGAAGAAGTCAGTTTATCCAACGAATAGACATTCCCAAACACCGTAACGACGGCTTTGCCCGTTGCGACCAGATCGCCTACCAGGGCAGTCGTTTTGGCCTGCATCCCGTAACGGGTACCCGGCCGGATGTTGTTCAGATGCACATCAACTAACAGTAGATTATAAGCCCGTAGTGAGTCGAGTACCCGCGCAATG
>DATHAW010000341.1:0-4054 GCA_035296465.1 Spirosoma sp. | reverse complement strand
ATCACCATCAGCCGCTCGTCAATGCTGGCCTCAGGCAGCACCAGAATGTCTTCACCCACGGCCCGGTTCACGGCTCCGGCAATGTCGCGGGTCATCTCGATGTGCTGCCGCTGATCTTTGCCAACGGGAATAACCTCGGCGTCGTAAAGCAGAATGTCGGCCGCCTGCAACACCGGCTACGTGAACAAGCCTGCGTTGACGGCGTTAGCAGCCCCACCATCAGCCTCCATCTTAGCAACCTTGTCCTTGTATGAAGTTGCATTTTGCAGCATTGGCATGGGCGTAAAGCAGTTCAGATACCACGCCAGCTCGGTATGTTCCGGCACCCGTGACTGCCGCCAGAACGTAGTACGGCTAGTGTCGAGACCAAATGCCAACCAGGTCGCGGCAATTGCCCGGACGTAGTCCCGGCGGGTGTTGCCGTCGCGCAGGCTGACCAGGGAGTGGAGGTCGGCAATAAACAGAAATGAGTCATTGCCGGGTATCAATGACAAGTCGATAGCGGGCTTGATAGCGCCCAATATATTACCCAAATGCGGACGGCCGCTGCTTTGAATACCGGTTAAAATTCGTGCCATGTAGTAACTGATGAATCTTGAATCATCATAGTGTTTGCATTGAAATTACTTTCCCTGCGCTTCCACCACCGCAATAGCGACCATGTTCACGATCTCGCGTTCTGACGAACCAAGCTGCAGGACATAGACTGGTTTGCGGATGCCGAGCAGGATGGGGCCAATAGCGTCGAAACCGGCGGCTTCACTCATTAGGTTATAGGCTATGTTCGACGCTGACAGGTTAGGGAAAATAAGCGTATTAGCACCTTCGTCCACTAGTTTACTAAATGGGTGATTCTGCTTCAGCAACTCTAGGTTGAAGGCTAAGTGCGCCTGAATTTCGCCGTCTACAATCATGTCGGGGTGCTTGCGTTGCAGAATATCAACGGCCCGGTTCATTTTCTCGGCGTCTTCGCCCTTTGCACTGCCGAAGTTCGAGTACGTCACCAAAGCAATGCGCGGCCTGATGTTAAACCGCTCCACCGTGCGGGCGGTCATCTCGGTAATTTCGACAATCTCCTCGGCCGTGGGATTGAAGTTGACGGTCGTATCGGAGAAGAACAGCGGCCCCCGTTTGGTGAGAAGTATATACATCCCCGCCACTTTCTGCACACCCGGCTCTTTGCCAATGATTTGCAGCGCGGGCCGGATGGTGTCGGGGTAGGAGCGGGTCAATCCCGAAATCAAGGCATCGGCTTCACCAGTTTCGACCATCATAGCTCCGAAGTAGTTGCGGTAATACATCATCTTCTCCGCTTCGGTCGCGCTTGTGCCCTTACGTTGCCGCTTGGCGAAGTAAATCTGCCCAAACCGTTGAATAAGGGCTTCCTGCTCTGGCGCACGGGGGTCAATGATCGGAATCTGGCCCAGATCAAGACTGTTCTCCTTAATTAGCTGTTGAATTCTATCGATGTTCCCCAGCAGAATCGGGCGGGCAATGCCGTCGTCGCGCACCTGCTGAGCGGCTTTTAGCACCTTTGGATTCTCCGCATCGGCAAACACCACACGCTTGGGGCTCGTTTTGGCCTTGGTCAGAATCACCCGTGAAATCTGGTTGTCCTGCCCCAGTCGTCGGGCGAGCTGCGCTTCGTATGACTCCCAGTCGGTGATAGGCATCCGGGCCACGCCCGATTCCATGGCAGCTTTAGCCACCGCCGGGGCAATGGTCGACAGTAAACGCGGATCAACAGGCTTAGGCAGGATATAGGTGCGCCCAAACACCATGTTCGACTCGCCATAGGCCATATTCACCAGGTCGGGCACGGATTTCTTAGCCAGATCAGCCAATGCATACGTAGCGGCCAGCTTCATGGCTTCGTTGATTTCGGTAGCCCGCACATCAAGGGCACCCCGAAAAATGTAAGGGAAGCCAAGTACATTATTGACCTGATTGGGGTAATCTGAGCGCCCGGTAGCCATGATGATGTCGGGCCGGGCGGCCATTGCCTCTTCATAGCTAATCTCGGGTGTGGGGTTGGCCATCGCAAACACTATGGCGTCTTTGGCCATTAACCGGATCAGGTCCTGACCCACAATGTTGCCTTTGGAAAGACCCACAAATACATCAGCGCCGGTGAAGGCATCGGCCAGCGAGTTGATGTCGCGACTCGTGGCAAATGGCTGGGTGATGGGCGTGAGGTCGGTACGGTCGGTGCGGAGTGGCCCCAAGACGTCGAACATCACAATATTCTCCTTGTTGGCACCCAGCGCTACGTACTGCCGGGCGCAGGAGATAGCTGCCGCGCCGGCACCCAGAAACACAAATTGAGCTGATTGTATGGATTTGCCTACCAGTTCAAGGGCGTTGAGCAGGGCGGCTGCACTCACAATGGCCGTGCCGTGCTGGTCGTCGTGCATGACCGGGATGTTCATGTCGCGCTTGAGCCGTTCCTCAATCTCAAAACACTCTGGCGCTTTGATGTCCTCGAGGTTGACCCCACCGAAGGTCGGCTCCATAAGCGTGACTGTGCGAACAAACTCCTCAATGTCTTTAGTGTTCAGTTCAACGTCGAATACGTCGATGTCGGCGTAAATCTTGAACAGCAGCCCCTTTCCTTCCATTACAGGTTTGCTGGCGGCTGGTCCGATGTCGCCCAGACCTAACACGGCCGTTCCGTTGCTTATGACGGCCACCAGGTTACCCTTGGCAGTATAGGTGTAGGCGTCATCGGGGTTGGCTTCAATGGCCAGGCAGGGTTCGGCCACGCCCGGTGAGTAGGCCAGCGATAGATCTCGCTGGGTGCTGTATTCTTTCGTTGGTATGACTTCGAGTTTGCCCGGCCGCCCTTTGGCGTGGTAGTCGAGGGCATCTTCACGCCGGATTTTTTGCTGCATAAGCGTTTTGTTGATGATGGGTCTAGTCGTCTGGGTTAGGACAATTGTCGAAGACTACCGAATCGTTAGTCTTCGTCTTTAAAGGGATATTAGAAAACGTTTATGCGTTCTGCCTGTAAATTAGTCAGCTGCCGGTTTGCTTGCATATTCATTGAGGTGCAATACGGGCAAATTTAGGTAATTCCCCGAACTTCGCGGCTGAACCAGCACTTCACTCAACTACGATATGATCCGTATCTTTCAGCAAGACGAAACGGCAGTCCGGAAAATCCGCGATATTGAATCGTTTTCCAAAACTGAACGAACGCTTTGGGTCGATTTGCAGAACCCTACACCCGCCGAGATCAAAAGCGTAGAGGAGAAATTTGATGTTGATTTTCTGAGTCAGCAGGAACAATTGGAGATTGAGAGTTCATCGCGTTACATCGAAGAGGACGATTTCATGATCGCTAACTCCAACTTCCTGGTGCCTGACCAGGAGCAGCGCTACGTAACGGTGCCGGTGAGTTTTCTGCTCAAAGACGACACGCTGTTTACCTACCGAAATGCCGATATTAAATCCTTTGCCGATACGGTCAAACGTATCAAGTCGCGCCGGATGGTGTACAACGATGGCGCGCAGATTCTGATCTCCATTTTTGAATCTCGCATTGACTACGACGCCGACCTGATCGAACTGGTGTCGGGCGAAATCAAAGCCATCAATAAAATCCTCGATCTGGATGCCAACCTCGACCGTGAGATGCTGCTTAACATCAACGATTACCAGGAACTCACCATGTCGATTCGGGAAAATGTAGTAGATAAACAGCGGGTAATATCGTCCATGATCCGCTCTGATGGCTGGTTCAATGAGGCTGAACAGATACGCCTGCGAACGCTGATCAAAGACATCAACTCGCTCATCGACCATACCAATTTCATTTTTGAACGGCTGGAGTTTTTGCAGAATACATACCTCGGTCTTATTGATCTGGAGCAGAACCGGGTTGTTAAAATCTTTACGGTTGTCTCGCTGGTGTTCATGCCCCCAACACTGCTAGCCAGCATCTGGGGCATGAACTTCGACGAAATGCCTGAAATCCACTGGAAGTATGGCTACGTGTTTGCGCTGGCTATGATGGTGCTGTCATCGTCGCTGACGGTCTGGATATTCCGGCGTA
>DATHAW010000340.1:0-3732 GCA_035296465.1 Spirosoma sp. | reverse complement strand
CCTGAGCATCACGGGCCGACAGCCGGTTGGTCTGATGTACGCGGTCATAAAGAAACTGTGCCCCGTACCACGTAAACAATTCCCGTTTCTGACCGGCCAGCATATGAATAACTCCTTCCCGCACTAACTGCAAGTGCTCGGGCTCCCAATCTACCGTTGTGATTTTAACCTGCCCCGCTCGGCGGGCCTCTTTAACGGCCAGACCCATGCCCGGCCCCGAATTGGAATCGAAGCCGCAAAGGCCCGCCAGATCAGGGTGCGCCGAAAGTAAATCTGCCGTAATACGGGCTGCTTCTTCCACGTTTGCCTTGTCGTCGAATTTACCGACGATTTCAATACCAGGATACTTCTTAAAGACATCCAGCAGTCCCCGGAAGCCAGTTTCCATATTGGTCAAGCCCAAAATTCCCATGTAGGCAACCTTGCCCTTTCCTCCTATCAGCCGCGCCATTTCTTCGCCCTGCATCCGTCCAATTTCGTACCAGTCAGTTCCTAGAAAAGCGTCCCGTCTGGAATTTGGAATATCGGAGTCATAGACCACCGTTGGGATGCCAGCCGCCACGGCCTTGTCGATGACCGGGCCAATGGCCGGGTCGGTACCGTTAATAAGCAGGCCTGACGGCCGGGTACCAATCACTTCTTCAATGGTATTAATCTGCGCGGGCACGTCCCAGTCGGCCGGACCCAACACTGACACGGTTACGTTACGTTCCCGGCCCCACCGCTTGAATGTTGCCTGATCGTGGTTAACGTACATCGGCATTGAAACGGCCGTCGTAATCATGACATACTCCTCTTTTGTACCTGATACAGCCGCAGGGGCATAACGCACAGCCGACTTATCCGCCTGGCGCGGAGGCAACTCACAGGACAAAAGCAGGACCAGTGGCAGGATAAGCGCTCTTTTCATAAGGCATACGTTCATTAGCGACTTCTTTTTTGAAGGACCATATCCGTCCAGACGGCCGTAATCAAAATTAATCCCAGAATAATGTCCTGCCAGTAACCCGACACACGCGCCAGTACCATTACGTTGCTGACGAGACCCATGAACACAGCGCCGAGCAGCGCTCCGATAATTTTGCCATGCCCACCCGATAAACTGGCCCCCCCTAGAATAACCGCCGTAATAACGCGCAGTTCGAGTCCCCGTCCCGCTGTAGGCAGGGCTGTTCCCAGCCGCGAGGTCAGCAGCAGCCCGGCCACACCTGCCAACAGCGAGGTCAGCATAAAGCCATATAGCTTCATCCGCCGAACACGAATGCCGGAGAGATTGGCCGCTCTTTCGTTACCTCCAATATAGTAATAGCGCCGGAAAAACACCGTTTTCTGCATCAGGAAAGCGAACACAGCTACCGTCAGCAACATGTACCAAACGGGCATCTGAACACCCAGCAACCGCGACTGGCTAATGGCGTTAAACCAGTACGGTAAATTTTGGATGCCTGATCCGCTCACCAACAGGGCACCACCCCGCACAATGCCCATCATAGCCAGCGTTTGAATCATTGGATTGACTCCCTGATACGCAATCAGGTAGCCATTGACCAGTCCAATCAATCCCGCACTTACCAACGTTAGGGGAATAGCAACCGCAACGGGCCAGCCAAACGTAATCATGATATAGGCCGCCAGTCCACCCGAAAAAGCGACGACCGACCCTACGGACAGATCGAAAACACCCGCCACCAACAGAAGCATCATACCCACCGCCACAATGGTATCAATGGATAGATTCAACAAGAGCTGACTCCAGTTTCCAAAGGTCGGGAAGGTCTGTGGAAAGGCTATGGTCGCGCCGATGCCAATCAGCAGGATGGTGAGCGTCAGCGAGTAGGTGCGTTCATGGAGTAGTGTCAGCATTGTTATTTGCCCGGCCACCATGCGGCCCGGCTTCCGTCAATGGCACATTGATAGCGTAATACCTCGATGACGTGCGGGTTGGACCCGTCGGCTCCCACTATCCAGACCGGCCGTTTGTCGGGCCTCTTATCCTGATACGCCTTGTCTCGGGCTTCGATGTTGCGCCAGTACGCATCCTCCGTCACCCGGAAGCTGATGAACTGACCGTCTGGCGACCAGGCCGCCGACGAACTGATTTTGCCCAATTTGGTGAGTTGTCGGTTCTGCTTCGTAGCCACGTTGTGCACGAACAGTTCCAGCGCGTCGCCCACCTGATCGCTGTAGACGATCTGCCGCCCATCAAACGACCAGGCGGGGGCCACGGCTCCGATCTCATCTTCGTGCTGCGACAGTTGGCGAACGTTGCGCCCGTAGGCATCCATCGCGAACAGGCAGTAGCCTTTTCCGACCTGTTTGGTGAATGCAATCGTTTTGCCATCCGGCGAGATTGTCCCGTCGCGACCCTCGGCAACTTCTTTATAATCCCGACCGTCGGGCGTGACGTAGCCAATGACCGATTTCTTCTGCACGTCATCGGCCAGACTGAACCAGATTTGTTTGCCGTCGGCGGTCCAGCTTGGGAAGTAATAAACGGCCGGTGAAACTTGCCTGGTTAGCTGCCGGACGTTGGTACCGTCGACATTAGCGATGTATAAATTGAATGCTCCGGCCAGCGGTGCACCCGCGGATGCTGCACTGGCCGGAGCACCAGCAGATGCCGCACCAGTCCGATTGGACGTGAATGCAACCTGTTTACCATCGGGCGACCACACCGGGTAACGCTCCTCTGACGTGGGCGTTCTGGTAATATTGACGGCATCGCCCGTGAGAGGATTGACCCAGAATATGTCGGTATCGCCCGTGCGGATGCTGGTCGTCAGCAGCCGCGTGTTCGGGGGGGGCATCAGCGCTTGTGCCTGCATAAACAAAGGCAGGAGCAGAATGGGTAGGATGAGTTTCGCAGCGATCATGGCATCGGATAATTTTTTGCTGAATCGTCTAAGATAAGAACCCAATCGTGGCCATAGCCACTATCTGGCGGGACAAACTGCTGCGGCTTCTGGTTAGAAAAGGGGTCGGTAGGTTTAGTTTTGCCCGTGCGGGGATCGAACCACGCAGCCCGCACCGACTGACCCGAGATTTTGCCAGGGTTCACCGTGAACGGCCGCCCAGACGACGTATAGACAAATGCGTAGTCGCGGCCCCTGGTAGCCTGAATCCGGTCGGCAGGATTCAGATTATTTTCAACGACCAGCGACTGATCGGGCACCCGGTCGAGCATAGGGCGTGACGTAATCAGCCGCTTCACAAACTGCATCTGGTTGGCGGCCGGCAGTTCGAGCGCTTCGGACCAGTAGTGATGCGGCCCATTAACAGCCGGACGGTTTGGGCTGTACATCTGCCAGATGTCGTGGCACCCGTAGGTATGGCCAAAGGCCCCCGCAAATAAGTCGAGGTACGCATATTGACGAACATCATAGGCATTGGACGTGCCCAGGTCTTTCACATTGAAGCAGACCGGATGATCTTCATAAATCGGTTCGGCGTCCATGGTAGGTTTGGTGGGCTGGCGGTTGTAGGCTACCGAAATGTTGTCATATACAGGCGTGAAGCGGCAATGACCGTTCTGGTGCATGTTGAAGTCGAACCAGCTATCGGCCTGAAACCATTGCGACGCGCCCCCTTCGCTGCCATTAGGCTGCGGGTGATACGACATCATGGCCTTATCGGGACCACCAACGCCTTCCTGAAGGCCCTCGGCCATGGCCCGCCAGATGGCTAGGTCCGACGTGCCGGCGCGGGGGTTACGGTCGCCACCCAGAATCCAGA
>DATHAW010000339.1:0-8858 GCA_035296465.1 Spirosoma sp. | reverse complement strand
CCCATCTGTTGTAAAATTCCAACCGGTCAGACTGGGTGTTGTGGGCGGTCCAGTTGAAGCACATTGAGTGGTAGATTGCTGCCAAGTGGTACTGGGTAAAAAAAACGGATCAAGACCGGTATCGAAGACTGCTACACTAACGGTGCGATTAGGGTCGTATGTTCTGACATCAATTTGTTTACTGACCTCATAATTGGGTTTTTGACCAGTTTGATCACGAGTAGGAATTATAGGTGATAATCTAAAATTAGCCCCATTACCAGAGAAGGGTAAGTCTACATCGCCCCCCGTAGCCCCACCGCCCGTTCTGACGGCCAAAGGACCTTCGGCCCCTTCAATCACGATGGTGAAGCTGTTAGGCAGCGCGATATTGATTAGTCCAGTATCACATTTGCAATGGCGCACAACGATATCTGCGGTGTCGAACTTCGCGGGATTAAACGAAGCAACTAACCGGCTTTTGATTTCTGCGTCAGTTATAGATCCTGATAATGTCAGATTGACCGAATTGGGTGGTGGGGTCTGCGCATTGCCTGGTTTGGAGTGTGGTGGTTCATTACCACATACTAATTTCCTGATGAACGCGCAGCCAACCAATGAGGAAGCCGTAAGCAATATGGCCACCAGCCAGATGAGCGGACGCACAGATGCTAAGCATATATTGAGGGTGTGGATCATGAGTAAAATCAAATTAGAGTGATTCGATCAAGCGTTTTGCCTCTTGTTTGCCTTCCAAGTTCCTGCTAATCACGTCCTCAAGCAATTTTTTGGCCTTCTCTTTATCCATCGGTCGGTTTCGCTTCAAAAGCGCAAGGCTTTCGTAAAATAACCCAGGGTTGCTATATAGGTCGGTGCGCTGGCTCAGGCGGTGAAAAAGGTTAATGGCTTTGTCGTAATTACCCTGGCGGAGGGAAACAATACCAGCAAGTTTTAAAGCATTATCATTAGTAGGCTGCCGCTTGAGTATATCATTAAATACAGCGTCAGCATCCGCAAGCTTTTTATTATTAAATAGCCCAATACCCAGCTTCACACTGTCAACCGTAGGCGATCCAGATGAACTGCCATCCATAGTAGTAGGTAAATCTATAAAATGCTGGGCTACGTATTCATCGGCTAACCGGTTAGCCATCATGACCGAATTTGTGGGCCGCATAATTAACCATCCCAGCACCTGCAGCAGCACAACACTAGCTGCAGCTGCCCAGCGCATAGGCGCGCTCCACAACGGACGGGTTATAGTCCGGCGCAGGTCAGTCATTAAGTGCGGAGTGGTGGGAGATCGGCGCAGGGCATCGAGTTCGGCCTGTCGCTGGGCGCGGGCGTCGACCTTAGCCGTGTGTTTGGCCAGTACGTAAAAGGCCAGCGCGTCGGCCAAAGCCGGGTCGGTACGCAGGGCGGTCTCGAAGCGGGTCCGCTCATCCTCCGGCAGTTTTCCCGTCACATAATTTTCAATCGTCTCCAGGTCGTTCATGGCGCAATTCGATAGCGTTCGCGAAGTTTGTCTAAGCAGCGCAGACGACTGGTTTTGGCCACGGCGGCCGAATTATACGTCATCGTCTGTGCAATTTCGTCGTCCGAATACCCTTCTCCCCACAGCATAATCATGGTGCGGCACTTATCGCCGAGTTCGTTCAGGTGGCGGTGCAGATCCTCCACATCACTTTGACTGATGAGATGCTGCACCACCGTCCGGGCCGCATCGGGCAACTGCATCAGCGAGTCGTCGAGGGAAAAGGCATCGTGGACGCTACTTCGATTAGTCGTCTTTTTTCGAATTGCGTCAACACATTTGTTCGTAAATATTTGATATAGGTACGTTTTGAGTTCCGATCGCCCTTCAAACCGGCCGCTGGTGATGCTTTCGAAAACGGTGAGGAGGGTATCGGAGTAGGCGCTGGCGCAGTCTTCCTCGTCCAGGCGGTGTTTGCGAACGCCTTCGGCGATGAAATAACTATATTTCTCGTACAGTTTATTTTCGCAGAGCCGACGCTGGGCTCCACCCGACCGAATGCCCGCCATCAGGTCGGCATCGGTGGGTTTCCGGGAAAACAAGGGCATAGGGCAGTAAGCTAATTACTTGACGGTAAGGTAGAAAAAAACCGAAAGCAACCAACACACCAGCAACACCTAATCAGGAAATAAGAAAAGGCTTTGGGCTAAAACACAGTATGAATACGATTAGCGCCAGCCAACCCAGGAGTTTCCGCTGCCAGTTCAGAGGCTCGTCCATTTCCGTTTCCGGGTGATAGATACCCAGAAAACGACCCAGCACAAATACAAAAATCAGGAATCCGGAATACCCCTCCCAGTCGGGCCGTAGCCAGGAAAACAAGAGTTGGGTAGCCACCACACTGAGCGTAATAAGCCAGACGGTAGTCCGGTTTTCGCTGATGCGGGAGAATGCGAATGACAGAAAAAATACGTACAGGCCAAAATAGCCCAATTGATTGTAGAATACCTCATTGGTTGGGACAGCGAAGTCGGCGGGTTTAAACACCCCCAGACCGGCATAGAACGCAAAAACAATGAACAACGCCGGCGCTACCCACCCAAACCGTTCGCGGCCGATGAGCGCGTAGAGTATGTGACCGCCATCCAGCTGGCCAATAGGAATCAGATTTAAGGAGGTAAAAAACAAGGCCAGATAACCCGCCAGCACAACTGGATAGTGCATCATTTCGTTTGGGTGAGGCACCCGGGCCTGGTCGGCTACGTAGGTTTTAAAGATGTGAAACAGCAAATTATCGCCTACGCCCACGGTCTCAGTACCGGGCGGCAGGTTTCGGTAAGCATACTGCGCATAGTCGAGTCCCCATTTCTGGTATTCGGGGTGAATGGTAAAGATAAACTCCGGAGGGGGCAGGTGCGTGAATCCATACCACAGCACAACCAGCGCCAGCACAAAGCCAGCTAGTGGCCCGGCAATCCCAATGTCGAAATACTTCTGGCGGCTGTTGATGAAGTCCTTAATGCGGATAAATGCACCCAGCGTCCCAATGCTCTGCCCTACACCAATCCACAGCGGAATGTAGTACGGCAGCGTTACGCGAACCTGATTAGCACGGGCCACAAAATAATGCCCGAATTCGTGCACCGTGAGGATTGCCAGAAAGGGCACGGAAAACCGAAAACCCTCCACGAATTCTGCCCACCCGAGGGTTTTCATGCCCTCATACGGAATAAACAGCCGTCCGTATATCCATTCGGCCCCAGAGAGCGTGGTTGTAATCAGGGTAATCAAAAAAAGACCTCCGTGGAGGAGGTACGTTTTGAGACGTGGGGTCATGTATCGTTGGATAATGTATGATGAACAGGGCTTTATGAACAACAAGCCCTGTTCATCATACATCCTCTAAATAATCCAGAAGTGTCAGGGGTGGCTCAACGTGTACCGCCTGGATACCTAACCCGGCAGCGGCCCGGATGTTCGCGGCATTGTCATCGAAGAAGGCCGTTTCGTCGGCCACTAAACCTGCTTCGGTCAGTACGTACCGAAAAATCTCCGGTGAGGGTTTGGCCAGGCGCACCTCATAGGAATAAAATACCCGCTCAAACAATTGTTCGAGTGTCGGCTGGTTCAGCTTCGTTAGTACGCGGTTCACCTGCCGAACGTGGATTGGACTGGTATTGCTCAGCAGAAACAACCGATACTTGCCTTCTAAAGCCTTAATTCGTTCAATACGCTCGACGGGCAGGTCGAGCAGTACGGTATTCCAGGCAGTGTCAATCACCTCATCGGCCCAGTCGGCCGAAACGCCGTTTCGGGCACCAATCACCTGCCGGACGTGGGTCCGAAAGGCATGGTCATCGATCAGGCCCGTTTCGTAATGATTGATAAAATCGTGCTGTTTCCAAAGAGCCGTTACTTCGGCTTCTGGCAAATTAGCCAGTAAAGCAAAATTTCGGATAGGCGCAGTGAGGTCGATTGGGATGATGACGTCGCCAAGATCGAAGATTAGGTTTTTGAGAACAGACGGGTTACGTAGAGAATCCATGGTTTACAACTTAGTTACTCCAGTACTATCCCCATTGAGCAGAACTTCTCGATCCGTTGCTCGATGCGGGTCTGTGGGTCAAGAGCACTGAGTTCGGCGAGGGCGTCGAGAATGACCCGTTTCAGGTGATGCGCCATTTCGAGATGGTCGTTGTGGGCACCGCCGAGTGGTTCGTCTACAATCCCGTCGACTAGTTTATTCAATTGCATATCACGGGCCGTCAGCTTCATTGCTTCGGCGGCCTGCTCTTTGAAGTCCCAGCTCCTCCAGAGAATAGTCGAGCAGTTTTCGGGCGAGATAACGGAATACCACGTGTTTTCGAGCATAAGGACCCGGTCGCCAATGGCAATTCCCAGCGCTCCACCCGATGCACCTTCGCCAATAACAACGCAGATAACCGGCACCGTTAGCATAAACATTTCTTTCAGGTTCCGCGCAATGGCCTCTCCCTGACCGCGCTCTTCGGCTTCCAGCCCCGGAAATGCGCCCGGTGTGTCGATGAGCGTAATGATGGGCTTGTTAAATTTTTCGGCCAGTTTCATGAGCCGCAATGCTTTGCGGTAGCCCTCCGGATTCGGCATACCAAAATTACGGTGCTGGCGCTGCTTGGTGTTGCGGCCCTTCTGCTGCCCGATAATCATCACCGTCTGACCATCTAACTCACAGAAACCACCCACCATGGCCGGATCGTCGCGCACGGTGCGGTCGCCGTGCAGCTCGATAAACTGATCGCACATGAGCGATATGTAGTCGAGTGTATACGGACGGTCCGGGTGGCGCGACAACTGGACGCGCTGCCAGCGGGTCAGGTTCCTAAATATCTCCTGGCGCAGCTTATCAATGCTCTGCTCCAGCACCGTAACCGCTTCGCTGACATCTACGTGGCTACTCTGGGCCAATCGCTTGGTCTCTTCCAGCCGCGCTTCGAGGTCGGCAATCGGTTTTTCAAAGTCGAGGTACGTTCTCATCTTATACAGTGATGAGCAATGAGTGATGAGTGATGAGCAACAAATTACCGTCGCTTATCGCCCATCGTTCATAACTCAAAGCTTTCGCCTTTTTTCGGGATTATGACCTGTGGATAGCCGGATTCAGCCAGGGTCGTTTTAAAGGATTCCATGCTCTCATATTCGCCATGGACAAGGAAGATATTTTTCAGCGTTTCGGGCGACTGCATACCGACGAATTCCAGCAGATCGTTACGGTCTCCGTGGCCACTGAATACATCAATCTTTTCGATATTGGCCTGTACCGTATGCTCAGTTCCCTTGATGGTGAGCGTCGTCTGGCCGTTGAGCAGGCGCCAGCCAAGTGTTCCTTCGGCGCAGTAGCCAATAATCAGAATGGTCGAATAAGGATTACTGATATTCTCAGCGACGTGGTACTCGACCCGCCCACCCTGCACCATGCCCGACGATGAGATGATAATGCACGGCTCTCCGTAATTAGAAACAGCTTTGCTGGCCTTCGATGACTCCAGAAACTGGAAATTCTGGAAATCGAACAGGGTTTCGTTTTCCTTATAGAACTCCTTGGCTTCGCCATTAAGCATTTTCACATGCTGGAGGTAAATTTTGGTACTTTCAAAGCCCATGGGGCTGTCAGAAAAAACCTTAATTGGCGGAAATCCCCGCTCGGTATAAAGCCGGTTTAGCGTATAAAGCAGCGCCTGCGTCCGCCCAACGCTGAAGGAGGGGATGATGAGACGACCCGGAATGTCGATGCATGTCCGCTGGATAATATCGGCCAGCGCGTCTTCCGGCGACATCTGGTTTTCGTGGAGCCGGTTGCCGTAGGTACTCTCACAGATCAGGTAATCGACCCTGGGAACCGGCGCCGGATCGACCAGGAGTGGGTAGTTTTTGCGGCCTATGTCACCCGAGAAACAAATGCTTTTGCGTTCGCCGTTCTCTTCTACGTTGATGATGACGTGAGCCGCACCGAGCAGGTGCCCCGCCGGAATGAACGTAACGTCTACGCCGTCGGCCACCCGAAACTTGCGGTTGAAGGCAATGGGCACTACGCTCTCCATCGTCTCGCGCACCTGTTTGTCAAGAAACAAGTCTTTCTGCAGTTGCACCTGCCGATCTCTGACGCGCTGCTTTTTACTGGCGTTCAGTTCGTTGATGCGCTTCTGATTCAACGAAGCCGAATCCCTGAGCAGGACATTGGTAAGGGCTAACGTTGGCTCGGTACACAAAATCTGCCCTTCATACCCTTCCCGAAATAGGTGAGGCAGGTTGCCCGAGTGATCCATGTGGGCGTGGGTGAGCAGCACTAAATTTATACTAGAAGCCTCAAAAGGAAAAAAACCTGATTGAGGAAGAGTTGGAGGGGTAGTCTGACCATTGGAAGTGGCCTCTCGTGGCGCGGAACGTTCCATGTCAGATCCACAATCTATAAGGATGCGGTAATCATCCAGTTCCAGCAGGTACATGCTACCTGTTACCTGCCGGGCCGCTCCCAGAAACGATAATTTCATGCGTACAGCTTAAATTCTGAAAAGCGTTTTGTCTTAATCAAATAGGGTGTTGTCGACACAAGTGGGTGGCTTGAAATCCGTAGGTTTGCAAAAGTACAAAACTAAGGCCGAATCCCCTAACCGTTCCCAAACGAGCCGTATGCCCACTTTTGCCACCCTACTCGTTACGCTTCTGTCGCTGCTATCGTTCCGGTGCGTTTGCCTGGCTACTACTCTCTGCCAGGCGGGGCCCCTGCCCGACTCGGCCGCAACCCAGCGACTACTCCAGCAACTCGACCTTTTTCAGACCAGTCCTGCGATCCGATTCGGTACCGTAGCCCTCTCGGTTCGGCGTGTGCGAGACAACCAAGAAGTGATCGGTTACAATGCCCGCCTAAGTCTGCCGTCAGCGTCGACGCTCAAACTCATCACAACCGCCACGGCCCTCTCGGTACTGGGGCCGACCTATACGTATACCACTACGCTCGAATACGACGGCACCCTCAGAGACAGTGTCCTGACTGGCAATATTTACATCCGCGGTTCCGGAGATCCCTCACTTGGAAGCTGGCGTTTTCCGGGATACCCCGACCTACCCGCGCTGCTCAAAAGCTGGTCAACAGCGGTCCAGGCGGCTGGCATTCGTCGGGTTCAGGGCACCGTAGTGGGCGATGCTAGCCTGTACAATGACCTAACCACACCCGATACGTGGCCCTTTGGTGACCTAGGCAACTATTACGGTGCTAGTTTAAGCGCCCTTAACGTCAATGAGAACTTGTATCGTGTTTTTTTCAGGCCGGGCCAAACGGTGGGTGCAGCCGCCATTGTGTCGCGCTTTGATCCGGCAGTTCCTTACATAAGCTTTCGCAATACAGTTACAACCGACGCGGCTAAGACGGGCGATCAGGTCACGATCTACGGCGCTCCGTTTCAGAACCAGCAGTGGCTGACCGGCAAAGTGCCGACTGGCACTGAGTTTAGTGTGAAAGGTGCCTTGCCCGACCCGGCTTATCATGCCGCTTATGCACTCCATCAGCAATTAATTCAGAATAGTGTAGCGATTGAGTATTCGCCCCTATCGGTTGGCGGAGGCCTGTCGCCAGTCCCTGGACCGTCAGCTAAACGTACCGTGCTGGCTCAGTACCAATCACCCGCTCTAAAGGAATTGGCGCGGGAAACGAACTATCAGAGCATTAACCTGTACGCCGAGGCCCTGCTCCGAACTACCGCTTTGCGGTTGAACAGGACAGTGCGGTCGACCAGTGCCAGTCTGGACGCGCTCACCATGTTCTGGAAAGGTAAAGGTCTAGATCTGAGCGGGTTTCGCATTCGGGATGGCAGCGGCCTTTCGTCCGTAGGTGCGCTCACTGCTAGCAACATGACGGGCATCCTGAGTGTGATGAGCCGCGACAGTGCCTTTTCGGTTTTCTACGAAACCATTCCAATTGTAGGAAAAACAGGCACGGTACGTACGCTGGCGAGAGGCACGGCTGCAGCGGGCAATGTGCGGGCCAAAAGCGGCTCTATCGAGGGTGTACGGGCCTACGCAGGCTACTTCACAGCCACCGATGGCGAGCGGATGAGTTTTTGTCTACTCGTCAACAAATTTACGCCGGGTAACAACCGTACCGTAACAACCGAACTGGAGAATATTTTTGTGGGGCTGGTGGGGCTCAGTGGTCAGTGAGTAGCCAGCGGTCTGCCGGTTCATGTACAGATTAGTACTTGTCGGCAGTTCAATTTTCACTGTCTTCATGTTCGCACACCGTCACGACATTGAACCAGTACTGGCCAATCGTTTTTGTCACTTCGCTGAGCCGCTGATACGTTGGCGGTTTGGTAATGAAGCTGTTAGCTCCATTAAAATAAGATGTTTCAATATCAGCCTTTGCGTCGGAAGTGGTTAGCACCACAATTGGAATGTGGCGAAACTGGTCGCTGGTCTTTATCTCACGCAGCACCTCGCGGCCATCCTTACGGGGCATGTTCAGGTCCAGCAATATTAACTCAGGCAGCGTGTGCTCCCCGCCCACATACCGCCCCCTATAGTGAAGGTAATCCAGTAAATCCTCGCCATCTTCAGCAAACGAAATAAGGCTTTTGGGGTAGTGCTGATGAAAGGCTTCACGAATCAGGTAGCGGTCGTCCTCGTCATCATCAACCAGCAGTATGTGAATGGGTTTCGGTTGAATTTGATCGGTCATAGTCTTGTGATAATTGGCTTTCCGGCAGTACGATTACAAACGTAGTGCCCTGGTTGAGTTGGCTGTGGGCGGTTATGAAACCATGATGATACAAAACAACCCGCTTACAGATAGCCAGTCCGACGCCCGTACCCTCAAATTCACCTTTGCCATGCAGTCGTTGAAACACTTTAAAAATGTGGTCCAGGTACTTTT
>DATHAW010000338.1:0-11943 GCA_035296465.1 Spirosoma sp. | reverse complement strand
GTTGCCCAATCCCGCCTGCGCTTCGGCAAGGTGGGCGGCCAGATACGCTTCTTCCAGAGCCGGATTTTTGATTGATGGCGCCACCACTAGCGAACGCGCCCGCTCAGCATCCTGCGGGCGGGACGTCAGCAGGTCGTTGTACTGAATCAGCCCTCCCGCAACGGCCAGTAATTCCCCGGTTGTACGCTCGTTCGGAGCCAGGTATGTAGCATCCTTGAAAATCCCTCGTAGTTGGGCTGTGTTGGCGGCAATATCGTCCCAGGTCTTGAGCTGGTCGGCCGGTAGCTGTTTGGCAGTGGCGTCGGATTTAAACTGCTTCTCAAACACGGCTTTGCGGCTTAACAAGCTTGCATCGCGCAGCCCCTCCAACTGTCCACCATAGGCTTTCAAACTGTTTTCGTAGCTAAAAATCTCGTTTAAAATGCTGTCGCTTTTTGCCGTAGCGTTATAGGCTTGCAGGGCATTGGAGCGGTTGCGGAGGAGCTGAATGGTGGCAGGGGTTTGCAGATCCCGATCGAATTCCAGTTCTGCCACTGTCTTCAGCCGCTCGGTACGGCCCGGATTGCCAATCACAAAAATTGGTTCGCCCTCCCGGATGCCGTTGGTATTGAATTTAAAAAAGTGTGTCGTTTGCAGGGGCTTTCCGTTATCATATACCCGAAAAAAAGAGCAGTCCAGTGCGTAGCGCGGGTAGGTGAAATTGTCGGGATCACCCCCGAAGAAACCAAGCTGAAGTTCGGGCATGAACACGAGCCGAACATCGGTATAGCGCTTGAACCCGTACAGTGCATACCGCCCGCCGTTATAGAACGTAATGGTTTGCAGCTCCAGGCCCTTCCAGTCCCCCTTGGCACCGTATTCCTGTTTCACCGCTTCAAACGCCTGTTCGCGGGCCTGTAGTTGGGCTTGTCCGGCCTGGGCGGCTGCACCACCCGCGTTGCTCATGGCGTCCTGCACGCGCTTGGTGATGTCTTCGATTTTAACGAGTTGATCCACAAACAGGCCATCGACTTTACGTTCATCAGTGAGCGCTTTGGCATAAAATCCCGTTGCGTTCAGGTCTTCGCCTTTGCGGGCTACGCCCGTTCCCGACTCGCGGGCGCAGTGGTGGTTGGTCATCACCAGCCCATTTGCCGAGACGAACGAGGCAGAGCAATAATCGGCAAACCGAAGCGCAGCCAGCCGGGTCTCATCAAACCATTTCTCGTCGGCGGTAAAATTATAGGTCTTTTTAAAAAACTCTTTTGGTGGGTTGTCGAACGTCCACATCTTGCCCAAATCGAGCGGACCACCTTTGGTGGTGTCGGTACGACTGGACACCGGCTGGGCAAATCCGGGACTAATAGCACTAATGAATAAAAAGCCCGACAGCACGACCGGACAGAGTAGTTTTGTTGACATGGGCAGGGATAAAAAAGAGAGAAATAAGAGTGATGGCACAACGTTACGTATGTCATCACTCGCTGATAAACGGCCAATAACTATAAACCAGGCTGAAGTGGGCGACTCCTTAATAAACCTACGCTACGCCACCTCATTCTTCATCATAATTTCATTGGCAACGGCGTCATTTTTACGGATATAGGGCCGGATAATGAGCCGCGTACCCCGCTGGTAGGTGAACAGGCGATACATCCAGTTACTGAACACAATCAATTTGCTACGGAAGCCAACCAGATAGAAAATGTGGACGAACAGCCACGCCATCCAGGCAATGAATCCGCCGAGGTGAATGTTGCCTGGCAGGTCGGCTACGGCTTTGCTGCGCCCAACAATAGCGAGCGACCCTTTGTCGAAGTATTCAAATGGCGTGGTGGGCTCATTTTTGATTAGTTTACGCAGGTTTTTGGCTAGATGTTCCCCCTGCTGAATGGCGGGCTGGGCCACGCCGGGGTGGCCTTTGGGATAGTTGTCCAGCTTCATAAACGCAATGTCGCCAATGGCAAACACATTAGTCAGGCCCTGCACCCGATTGATGGGGTCCACCAGGATCCGGCCGCGCTCGGTCGATTCGGCCGGGATACCGTCGATCATAGCACCCGTTACACCCGCACCCCACACCAGCGTCTGGGTTTTGATTTGTTCACCCCCTTTAAACGTAACGGTTTCGCCGTCATAGTTCTCAACCATCGTATTGAGCTTGACAATAACGCCCAGTTCTTCGAGGTATTTCTGCGCCTTTTGCCCAGCTTCATCCGACATGGGCGGCAAAACTTTGCCCATCCCTTCAACAACGTAGATGTTCATCTGGCTGAAATCCAGTCCGGGATAGTCAGCTGGAAGTACGTACCGGCGCATCTCGGCCAGCGACCCGGCCATTTCTACGCCCGTAGGACCCGCTCCGGCAATCACAAAGTTAAGCAGGCTCTGGCGTTCAGCGGGGTCTCGGGTGATGCTGGCCTGCTCGAAACACTGCAAAAACTGACTGCGTATGTTGAGTGCTTCGGGGATGGTTTTGAGGGGAAATGAAAACTTCTCAATCTGCTCGTTGCCGAAAAAATTGGATTTCGAACCGCTGGCAATCACCAGATAGTCATAATGCAGATCACCAATGAGCGTCGTTACAGTTTTGGCCGCCGGATCTATTTTGTTTACCCGTACCATACGGTAATGAAAGTCCTCGTACCCATCGAACATTTTCCGAAACGGCTCGGCAATGGCATCTGGCTCCAGACCGGCCGTGGCTACCTGGTACAGCAGCGGCCAGAATCCATTGTAGTTTTGTTTATCGAACAGGACCACCTGCACGTCGCTGTTGCGCAGGCTTTTGGCTAAGTTCATACCACCAAATCCCCCGCCAATGATGACGACGCGCAGCTTTTTGGTATCGGGAACGTTGAGTGAAAGTTTATCGTATTGCAACATGTTGAGTTCGGTATCTATGCGATATATATCTGGCTATAGTACCTATTAATCAACGCTTTTGTTCAGGATAAGGTGCCCAAAAGTCAGCTACTGATACGGGAAAGAATTGGTGAGGTTCACACCAATCCTTCGTTTAAAACCGTTAATGGGCCTGTCGGTTTAGCTTATTGTTCCAACCCTTGCGCCAACTTTATACTCATCCCGGTAACTACTCATTTGGTTTATGCGGCTCATCCTCTCAGTTCTGGCAGTCAGTTTGTCTATCATCAGCCCGCTACAGGCCCAGAAGGACGCAGTTCGCTCCCGTGCCGGGGTGGCTACGATCAGTGGCTACGTCCGTGAAACAGGCAGTCAGGAAGCACTCATTGGGGTGAATGTGTATCTGCCGGGAACAACAACCGGCACAACCACCAATACCTACGGTTTCTATTCGCTCACGCTCCCCATGCAGGACAGTCTGCGCCTGGCCTTTTCGTTCGTAGGCTACGAGACCGTGGCACATCCCGTTAGCCTGCTCACGAACGTTACGTTAAACGTCTTGCTCACCCCCGGCCAACGGCTTTCAGAAGTAGATGTAAAAGCCAATCGAACGGAGGAGAAAGTGAGCGAGAGTGCGCAAATGAGCCGAATCGACATCCCGGTCTCGCAGATTAAAAAGATTCCGGCCTTTATGGGCGAGAAAGACGTATTGAAAGTGCTGCAACTGATGCCGGGGGTGCAAAAAGGTTCTGAAGGGCAAACCGGTATCTACGTTCGTGGGGGCGGACCCGACCAGAACCTGATTATCCTCGACGACGCCATTGTGTACAACGCCAATCACCTGTTCGGCTTTTTCTCGGTTTTCAACGGCGATGCGCTCAAAAGCGTGGAACTAACGAAAGGAGGCTTCCCGGCCCGGTATGGCGGGCGACTCTCGTCGGTGATCGAGTTAAACATGAAAGATGGCAACCGCGACAAGTTGCACGGCGAAGGCGGCATTGGCCTGATTGCGTCGCGGCTGGTGCTCGAAGGGCCGCTGACCAAAAACAAGAAGACGGGCCAGCGTTCCGGCAGCTTCCTGCTGTCGGGCCGACGGACGTATCTGGACGTAGTGGCCGCCCCGCTTATCAGGGCTCAAACCGACGGAGAAACCAACGCCGGGTATTATTTCTACGACCTGAACGCCAAAGCCAATTACGACCTCGGCCAGAATGACAAGGTGTATTTGAGCGGCTACTTTGGGCGCGACCGCTTCTACGTCCGCAACAAAGGGGAAGGCACCGACGTTGGCCTGAGCTGGGGAAACGCTACGGGCACCCTGCGCTGGAATCACCTGTTCAGCCAGAAGCTGTTCTCGAACCTGTCGCTGATTTTCAGTGACTATAAATTTCAGATAGCGTCGGACGAGAAGAACAGCCGGGGCGAAGACAATTTTTCGCTCCGCTATAACTCCGGCATCCGGGACTTTTCGCTGAAGTACGATTTCGATTATTACCCATCTCCCCAGCATTCCGTGCGGATGGGCGTGCAGAGCATCTACCACCGCTTCACGCCCAGTGCCGTGGTATTGAAAAATGCCGACATCAACCAGTTTTCGCTCAACGTAGACAACATCGATGTCCTGGAGTCGGGCGTTTATGCCGAAGATACCTGGCGACCCACCGATCGCTGGCGGGTCAACGGCGGGTTTCGACTCAGTTTTTTCCAGCAGAAAGCCGTTACCTACGTCCGGCCCGAACCCCGGCTGTCGGCAGCTTATAATCTCCGGCCCGACCTGTCGGTGAAAGCGTCCTACGCGCTCATGAACCAGTACGTACACCTGCTGTCGAATACCGGTATCGGCCTGCCCACTGACCTGTGGGTGCCCACGACCGATCGTATCAAACCCCAGCAATCGCAGCAGGTGGCGCTCGGCATCGCGAAAGACTTTTCAACCGGGGGCGCGTTCGCCAGGGGGTTGGCGCTGACGGTGGAGGGGTACTATAAACGAATGAGCAACATCATCAACTACAAAGAAGGGGCCAGTTTTTTGCTCATCGGTGATCCTACTTCGGTTGAAAAGGTACGCTGGGAAGACAACGTAACGGCGGGTTGGGGCTGGTCGTATGGTGCCGAAGTGTTACTGCAAAAAAAGGTCGGGCGGCTTTCGGGCTGGGTTGGCTATACGCTGTCGTGGACGCAGTGGCAGTTTGCCGAGCTTAACGGTGGCCGCCCGTTCTACCCCCGCTACGACCGGAGACACGACGTATCAGTAGTGGGTATTTATGAACTAAGCAAACGTATTACGCTCTCTGGTACGTGGGTCTATGGCACGGGTCAGGCCCTGACTGTGCCGGTTGGCCGGTATACTACGTATCAGCCGGGCAGTTCGCTCAGATACAATAGTACAAACTCACTGATACAATCTTTATTTCAGAACAGCCGTTCGGTAGAAGACTACGGGAGGGAGAAGAACAGTTTCCGGGCCGAAGCCTACCACCGGTTCGACGTTGGCATTCAGTTTCATAAGCAGAAGAAGCACCACGAGCGAACCTGGGAGTTTAGCCTGTACAATGCCTACAACCGTCGTAACCCGTTCTTTTACCAGCTCGAATCGGTCAGTCAGGGGCAGGGCCAGCCAACGCGAACGGGGCTGTTTCGCTATTCGGTTTTCCCGGTAGTACCCGCGTTCAGCTATAACTTCAAATTCTGATGAACTACCTCATGAACACCTGGAGGATGGGCGCATGTAGCCTTTTCATTCTTGGTTTGATAGCCTTTTCCGGCTGCGACAGCCTGCGTCAGGAAGTAAATCCCGACCGGCTGAACCGGGAAGCGGCCAAGTTAGTCGTAACCTGTTTTCTATCACCGCAGGACACCGTGCTGGCCGTTAAGGTTACCCGGTCGCAGCCGGTGCTGGGTGTCAGTACGAGTTTTTCATATCAGGGCGTTGATGTAACGAACGCAACCGTAACACTGGCAGAAGGCAGCCGCACGGCAACGTTGCATTACGACGGCAAACTGGGATACTACCGGGCACCCGTTAGTCTGCTACCCATCGTTGCGGGTAGAACGTATTCCATTAGTGTTCAGACACCCGCCGGCGAGCAGGCTACAGCAAGTACGTTCATCCCGGAGTTGGTACCATTAACCGATATTTTGCTTGATTCGGCTATTACTAACGAGTACGGTCGCGCTACCAAACAATATTACGTCCGGCTACGCTGGCGCGATCCGGCCGGAAAACCCAACTTCTATCAAATAATGGGTGATAATGAGCACACTTACACAAACCAGTACCGGCCTTCGCCCAGCGCACCCGTGCGCGACACAACCGTTACATCGCGGGGAAAGTGGTTTTTTAACAATAGCTCAACTACCACTGACATCGGGCGCGATGGTCAGGAACTAGTGTCGGCACGCGGCCGGTTATCTACGGTTTACTCGTTCACGAATGGGAAGCAAGACCTCAGCCGCCCAGTGGGTAAACTTAACGCTTATCTCCTTAATGTAGATGAAGCATATTTTCGATACTACGACGCTGTTGAACGGCAGAACCAGTTGGGAGACAATCCCTTTGCCGAACCGGTGCCAGTTCCGACCAACATTCTGGGAGGGTTGGGTTGTTTTGCCGGGTATAACCGCTCATCGCTGACGATAGAACTAAAATAGGGAGAAAGGCAAACATATAGTTTGCCTTTCTCCCTATTTTAGTTGACTGCTGTGTTTTAAACGGTCGTGTTATTCATGACTTCTGTCTGCTTCCGAATCGACTCCATGTGGATGATTTTGTAGATTTCTTCCACCAGTTCAGGATACAGATTTAGCTTCTGGCCCAGTTCGGTGCGGGTTTTCAGGATCTCCTTCCAGCGCTCAGGCTGAAACAGCGTTACGTTGTTGTCGCGCTTGTATTCGGCCAGTCGCTCCACCAGGGCCATCCGGGCCGCCAGCATCTCCACGATCTGCCGGTCTACGTTGTCGATATTGCGCCTGACCTGATCGGTTACGCTCTGGAACTCGATGTTCTCGGACATAACCTGCCGAATCTGCAGGTGATCGAGCATCTCGCCAAAGGCAGCCGGGGTTAGTTGCTGAGCCGCATCGCTCCAGGCCTTGTCGGGGTCGATGTGCGACTCCACAATCAGGCCGTCGTAGTTGAGGTCCATAGCCATTTGCGCCAGTTCGTTCAGATACGCCCGCTTGCCTGCCATGTGGCTCGGGTCGCCAATGATGGGTAGCTGCGGAAAAATAGACTTTAGCTCAATGGCCATCTGCCACATCGGTACGTTACGGTATTTGCTGGCTTCGCCCGTAGCAAAGCCCCGGTGGATAGCGCCGAGCTTATTGATACCCGCACCGGCAATGCGCTCAAAGGCACCGACCCACAAGGCCAGATCAGGATTGACCGGATTCTTTACCAGCACGGGTACGTCGACACCGCGGAGGGCATCGGCAATCTCCTGCACGTTAAATGGGTTAACGGTTGTGCGGGCACCAATCCACAGGATGTCAACCCCATATTTAAGGGCCAGTTCAATGTGCTCGGGCGTGGCTACTTCTACGGCAAAAGGCAGGCCCGTTTCGGCTTTGGCCCGCTGAATCCACGGCAGGGCGGCTTCGCCCATGCCTTCAAAACTGCCCGGCCGGGTGCGGGGTTTCCATACGCCCGCCCGGATAACATGCACCGCACCGAGCGATTTTAGCTGGCGGGCGGTTTGAACTAATTGCTCTTCGGTCTCGGCACTGCACGGACCAGCAATAATCAGGGGCTTACCGTTGGTATCAATCCACGATCCAAGCGGCTCTACGGCTAATTCTACCTTCATAACAAACGCGTAATTGGCGAGTAATAGGGCTACCCTGCCAGGGAACTTTTAAATCTGATTTTTGGTATATTTGCAGAGGGAATTGGCTGTTTTTTAAGCCGGTTCCTTCATTTGTCTTACCCGGTTTTCTGTCTATTGACCAAGTCGCGTCGGGAGATTAAACCGTTTGACCGAAATTTCGTTCTATATTTCGGTCGTGTTGACCGACACGTACCTAACGCTATGGAAGTAGCACCGCCCAAACGGAGCACTGATATGTCGAACCGAAGTAATCTGATGCCGGAGGCTGTCCAGAACCTTTCGGAAGTAGAACCCAAAACGCCGGCGGAACGACTTCCTGATGAGTCCTCCCAATCCGTTTCATTTGAGGACACTTCGATTGCTTTTTCAGCCCAGTCGGATACCAAACTCCGTAAGACCTACTGGTTATTTGCGTTGATGAATCAGGGATGGCTGGTAAAATTAGGCACTTTTTTAATAAAGATTGCGCTACGATTGCACCTTCCCATTAAATTCCTGATTAAGAATACTATTTTCGTACAGTTTTGCGGGGGGGAGAGTATCCCTGACGCCGAAAAAACGATTCAAACGCTGCACAAGGCCCACGTGGGCACCATCCTCGACTACTCAGTTGAAGGAGAGGAGACGGAGAAGAGCTTTGACGATACAGCGCTTGAAATTCTGCGCACCATTGAACGCGCCAGTCAATCGGCTGACATTCCGTTTTCCGTGTTTAAAATCACGGGGTTAGCCTCAACCGAACTGCTCGAAGCCGTTCAGATTGGGGACTCGCTCAATAAATCGCAAAAGGCCGAATTCGATCGGGTGCTGAAGCGGGTTGACCTGCTCTGTAGTCGTGCCCACGAACGAAACGTGCGTATTTTTATCGACGCCGAGGAAAGCTGGATTCAAGATACTATTGACACATTGGCCTACGAGATGATGGATCGCTATAACCACGAGCGCCCCGTTGTCTATAATACGTATCAGATGTACCGATGGGAGAGTTTATCTCACCTTCGACGCGATACGGAAGAGGCACGGGCCAAGGGTTATTACCTCGGGGTTAAACTGGTACGGGGAGCCTACCTCGAAAAAGAGCGGTTACGGGCCCACGAAGAAGAGTATCAGGACCCAATTCAGGCAACTAAGGAAGACACCGACCACGACTTCAATGCAGCCATTGATTATTGCCTGGAAAACCGCGACACGGTGTCAATTTGTCTGGGAACGCATAACGAATACAGTTGTGACTACTGCATCCAGCAAATGAAGCGAATGGGAATTGCCCCCGGCGACGAGCATATCTACTTTGCGCAATTGCTTGGGATGAGTGATAATATCTCCTACAACTTAGCGAATGCAGGGTACAACGTGGCTAAATACGTGCCCTATGGCCCCGTTGAGGCTGTGATGCCCTACCTGTTTCGCCGGGCGGAGGAAAACAAATCAATTGCCGGGCAGAGCAGCCGCGAATACACGCTGGTTAGCAACGAGCTAAAGCGCCGGAGAGGGTGTAAATAAGTAACTATGTATCCCAACTGAAGCGTAGGACGCTTTCAGGTTGGGATTTCTCGTAAACGGCCCAACTTCCGGTTGGGCCAGAATTTTTATACATGATCCGTAAGAACCCGGTTAAGTTTTTTGCGCTGGCACTGCTGCTGATCGCCCTGGACCAGAGTGTTAAATTAGCGGTGCATACCTATATGACACCCGGCTTTGCGGGGCAGATTAAAGTAGCGGGTGACTGGTTCAAACTTCACTACGTGCTGAACCCCGGAATGGCTTTCGGAATGCAGTTAGGTTATGAGTATGGTAAACTCCTGCTGAGCATATTCCGGCTTTTTGCAATGGTCGGGATTGGTTATTATTTAGTCTATCTGGCTCAACGGGGTGCTCCTAATGGTCTGCTGTGGGCCATGGCTATGATACTGGCCGGGGCTGTCGGGAATGTTATCGATAGTACTTTTTACGGTGTTTTCCTGAACAATGCCCCGTATGGCTCGCCAACGCCCTGGTTCCACGGGCAGGTGATCGATATGATTTTTGTGGACATTTGGGAGGGATTTATTCCCGAGTGGGTTCCCGTATGGGGTGGTCAGTATTATTCGACCCCCATTTTCAACATTGCTGATTCCTGCATTTTTATCGGCGTCTGCCTGATCCTGTTCTTTCAACGTCGGTTCTTTAGTGAGCTGCCCGTAGAGGAAACCCTACTGCCCAGTTCCGGCCCTGATGCTACGCAGGCTCAGGTGATTCCCACTACGCAGGAGGACGAGACCGGGCCAATCCAACTGGCTCAGCACAACCCGTCTGAAACTGAACAACCAGAGCAGGGTGAGCCGCACCCGGCACCAGAGTCTATTGTGTCCGGTACGCCTAAGCGCAGCGAAGAGGTGTAAAGCTACACGGATAAGAGATGAGATGGACAGAGTCTGCTCGTTGGGCAGTTCTGCCTCAGAGCGCAGGAGTACTGGCAAAGGTTGCGAGAAACAGGACGCCGGAATCTACTGCGTTTCTTCCAGCGGCTGAAAGTCTTTAAACGTGCGTTTAATGGCTTTGTCGCTGGCTTCTTTTTTGTTCTGCCAGTTGGCGTCCAACTCGAGCGCAACCAGGCCGCTCAGGCTCATGGCACTGCGAAACTCATCGATTTTTCGGACAAATTCGCCCGTGCGTCGCGAGGATTTTAAGCCAAATTCACGGGCAAACACGTCACCTTTATTCTGCAACTCACTCCGTTTACCCAGCACATAGTTGTAACGGTCCATTAGTTCCTTCATGGATTTGCCAATGACTTCCGTCGCTTCCAGGGTACCCATTGTCAGCACAGCCGTTCCGCCAATAGCCGAAACAATCCGACCACTTTTCTGAGCATTAGGGCTTGTGCTTGCTCCGGACACAGCGGGTGTTACACCCGTTACGGCACCAAGCGATGCATTGGCCACGGAGCGGTTACGTTTCCCCCCTTTAGCCCGCTTATAATCACGTTTCAATTCCTCTTCTTTATCGTTTAGCTGCTCAACTAACCCCCAGGCCTGCACCAGCAATTGTCGGTACTGGGCGTAATAGTAGTGGTCTTTCTCTGCTTCATTCACAGCATTAAACACCGTGAACACGATACGTCGCTCCTCCCGATTCTGAGATTTATCGAGTACGTAAAAGGTAACCTGTACGTCGAGTGAATCGTAAGGGTCTTTGACAAAGTCATAGCCCGGCTGCCAAACAAATTCGTACTGATTTTCGGTGTTTTTCACTAACGCCGTTTTTGGTATCTGCAGGTTATCGGACAAGAACCCGAAGGTCGACAGATCATCTTCGCCATTTGGGTCCGACAGGTAGAATTTCAGGTTGACAGTTGCGTTTTCTTTGAGTTTATAGTGCGTTTCTTTCGGTATAACCGCAATATCGGGCGGCAAATCCATCTGCGTAACCTCAACCTTCAAGCGGCCCTTGGTACGGGTTTTGGCGGGTTGATCTTCTACCCAAAACTCAATATACTGAGGGGCCTGTTTTAATTTATTAAACTGATTTAGCGACAGCGTCCAGGTTAGTTCGCCCTGCGACGTTAGCTTGCTGCCTTCGGGCATCTGATCGGCAATGGGGATAAACGTAATGGGGTCACCATCATCATCGCGCACCAGATCGGTTCCCAGTTTGTACACGTTCTGCGTACGGTAGCGCACATAAAAGGGTCTGAGTTCACCTACAGTAGGCGGCCGGTTGACATGCTGCACTTTAAAATCAACCGTTTGAACCGTGTTTTGACCGTTGCGATTCTGGATAATAAATTGAACCGGAACCGTACGGACCGTCTGAATCCGGTCAGCAAGGCTGAAATCAGGCTTCCAGTTAAAGTGGCCGAGCGAATCGAGCTCCATTCCCTCCGGCCGACCCTCTCCAAGTGAAAAAAACAAGGTATCATTAGCCGGGCCAGTAGCTTTCAGATCAAATCGGACGACGTTACCCTCGGGCACAACGTTCCAGTTAGGCTGAGTGGGTAAGATAAGTTGGTTTGGCTTGATATACTGTGCCTGGCTGCTGGTAAACAGGGCCATCAGCAGCCAGGCCACACTACTGGCAAGTCGAATCATGGGCAATAGTCAACGGTCTATTTCTGAAAAACGTAAAAGTAGGCTGAAGATTTTGTCGATAATCGTTTACCAGCCAGTTTTTATACTTTTCTTAGTCATTGTATAGCCAAGCGTATTAATTATTATCTTTTTCCAAGAAAACAACTTACCAAAAAGCCTCTCCTGACGGAGAGGCTTTTTGGTAAGTTGTTTTCTTATGGATT
>DATHAW010000337.1:0-3037 GCA_035296465.1 Spirosoma sp. | reverse complement strand
CCTACAAGCCGGGTAAATATACCGTCGAACTTTATGCGGAAGGTTTCCGCATTGGTGCGGGCGAGTTTGCTGTTCGGTAAGTAAATCAACCTCAACAAAAAAGGCGCGGCACCGTTTGGTGCCGCGCCTTTTTTGTTGAGGTTGATTTACTTACCGAACAGCAAACTCGCCCGCACCAATGCGGAAACCTTCCGCATAAAGTTCGACGGTATATTTACCCGGCTTGTAGGGAATGCCACGGGTATAAAGCAATTCTACATTCTGTCCGTTACTTGTGTAATTGACCGTTTGCTTAGTCGTATAAATGGTTTCGTTGCCATCTACACTGAACGTGCCTGAGCCATTGGCCATGTCTGAAACAACGGCCCCCTGCGGATCAAGCACCCGAACATAAACTTCCTTAGGCTCTTCCTTGGTCAGCGGATTGTCGAGCAGCGTATAGACCAGCTTAATTTTGTCAAGACGCTTTGCTTTATACGCATCGTCTTCCTTTACCTTACCTTTTGCATTAACTGCAAACACCTTCACGTTCTGTGCTTTCAGTGCGGCCGCACGGGTTACTTTCGTGCTCAATTCCTGATTTTGCGAAACAACCTGGGTCACGACTGTAGTGACTGAATCCCGGAATTGCTGCCCTCTTACTTTCAGGCCGGTATTCTCCTCGTCCAGCACTTTCACATTGGTCGCCAGCGTTACGTTTTCGCGCTGTAGGTTAGCAATAAGTGTATCTTTCTCAACCAGAAACGCTTCATACTGCTTGATTTTAGCATCATATTTAGCAATTGAAATCCGGTTGCCTCTGCGCAGAGACGCTTTGTCGCGCTCCAACTGCGTTCTCATCTTCTCCAAAGAGGAAACATCACCCCCTAATTTCTGTACTTCGGCAATTTTGGCATCCAGGGCGGTTGAAATTGAATCCAATTTGACGCGGGTCGTCGTTAGTTCTTCAACGCGTTCGGAAATGGTCACTTCCTGATTTTGAGCTACCTTTTTCTGGTCGAAATACAGATAACTCGATACCCCGGCTAGGCCAGTCATGATAATTAGGGCGGCTAACAGGGCACCATTGGTCTTGGGTCTTTGCGGATTATTCTCCATAGTAGATTTTCAGTTTAACAATTGAACATGCACTTTGTACGCGTGTAGAGGTTGTTACATCTGAATGGGTTAAACAGGAATAGGAATTAAATAAAAGCAACGTGTTTTCCGGTCAATTGCTGTAGTGTAACGTGAGTTATACGAACCGTATTGTCTAACCGAACCTGCAGATTTCGGGTAAAGTTCCCGAATAAAACGCTGGCAAACAAGCCTATCCACCGTATAATCAATATATACGTAGTAGGGTGGCCTTAGCGGATTACGTCTGCATTGAAGGTTGAAAGGCGTTAACAACAGCTTATTTTTAACGTTACGTAAGAAATATCAAATTGTATGCCAGAACTGCCCGAAGTCGAAATTCGCCGTCAGTACCTCGAAACTTCTTCTCTTTTTCAACCCATCCAGCACATTGAGGTAGAAGACAAAAAATTACTGACAACCGACTACGCTGCGCTGACAACCGCTCTGGTCAGACGACAGTTTACGGGCACGCGCCGGGTAGGGAAAAACCTGTTTGTGATGACTGATGAGCCTGACATAAGCGTCAGAATGCACTTTGGCATGACGGGAGATCTGGCTTATTACCATGCATCGCTCGACCGGCCGCGTTTTGCCCGGATTGTGTTTGAGTTCAACAATGGCTACAACCTGGGCTTTCTGTGCCCGCGCAAATTTGAACGGGTTGGAATAGTAAACGATATTGATGCGTATCTGCGGGAGAAAAAAATTGGGTCTGACGGACTGGATATTTCATTAGCTGAATTGACTGATCGGGTTCGGCGTAAAAAGATGGTCATTAAAGCTGTTTTGCTCGATCAATACGTGGTAGCCGGCCTGGGCAACTGGATCGTAGACGAAGTTTTGTTTCAGGCATTCGTGCATCCCGCGCAACGCGCTGACACTCTCACCGACGCCCAAATGGCTCAAATTCATGACGCCATCCGACTGGTGCTCGAAACGGCTATCCGCCACGAAGCTACCTACCGCGACTTTCCGAATAGCTTCCTGATTCACGTTCGTGAATGGGACGATTCTCCCTATGACGATGTGGAAGCCCACAAGTTCTGCCCCCGTTGCCGAACGCGCATTGAGCGCTCAACGGTTGGCGGGCGTACTACGTTCTTCTGCCCAAACGAGCAGGTACTGATCCAGGCATAATACGAATTCACGTTTATTTAGTTCCTGACCAAAATCGTGCGGATCAGTCTCTGTTTGGCTCATAACCGCTTGGAGTAATAACAGTGAACTTGTCAGGTTCTTCGGTGGTTTAGAATTAAATGTATCTACATCAATTATGGCAATGCCACGTACTATTGCTGATATCCGAAGAGCCACTCCCAACAGCGTTGGTGATGGCTTTATTGGGCTGAATGCCTTTCATCCACAGGGCTCACGGCCATTCAACCCGTTTTTGATGCTCGACCACCATGGGCCAATGCAGGTGCAACCATCTGAAAACCCTAAAGGGGTCGACGAGCATCCACACCGGGGTTTCGAGACGGTTACAATTGTGTATGAAGGCGCATTGGAACATCGTGACTCAGCCGGAAACCGGGGAAAACTCTTTGCCGGCGACGTACAGTGGATGACGGCCGCATCGGGCATTATTCACGAAGAAAAACACGAGCGGGAGTTTTCGCGCCGGGGTGGCCGGTTAGACTTTGTGCAGTTGTGGGTGAATTTGCCTGCTAAAGACAAGATGAGCCCTCCCCAGTACCAGGATATTGCGTCTTTGCGTATTCCTACAGGTACGTTGCCGGGTGGCGGCCAGTTGCGTGTAATTGCAGGTGAACTGGCGGGTCTGCAAGGCCCGGCCCGCACATATAGCCCGGTTGTTGTGGCCGACCTTACGCTGTCGTCAGGGCAAACCGAAACGCTTACTGTGCCCGCCAGCTATTCACTTATGGCCTATGTGCTACGTGGCTCCGCCACTATAAAT
>DATHAW010000336.1:0-2977 GCA_035296465.1 Spirosoma sp. | reverse complement strand
ATGACCTTTATAGTGCCTGTGTGGCTAGTCACCACTATAGGTAAAGTGAGTTAGTGCAGTTGGGGATAAAGCCTGATTCAGAGGAATATTGCTGCGGTCCAACGTATTGGGGTGGGCAAAAGTCTCGGCAAACGGCTATTTTTGCAAATCCAGATGTCTGGTCTCCCGACCAGTCCCGCCAACAGACCAGCAATCCGTACTGATAATACACTACAAAAACGGACGCTCAATCCGTTACACCTGAATATGGCCGAATATAACCACCGCGATACCGAAAAGAAATGGCAGACGTTTTGGGAGGAAAACCAGACGTACCGTACTGTAACGGATACGACTAAGCCCAAGTACTACGTCCTCGATATGTTTCCCTACCCCTCTGGAGCTGGGCTGCACGTTGGGCACCCGCTGGGCTATATTGCGTCGGACATTGTATCGCGTTACAAGCGGCTCAAAGGCTATAATGTCCTGCACCCAATGGGCTTCGATTCGTTTGGTCTGCCCGCCGAGCAATATGCCATTCAGACCGGGCAACACCCGGCTCTGACGACCGAAGCGAATCTCAAGCGCTATATTGAGCAGCTTAAAAACATTGGTTTTAGCTACGACTGGAGCCGGGAAGTACGTACCTCCGACCCCTCGTACTACAAGTGGACGCAGTGGATTTTTATGGAACTGTTCAACTCGTGGTATAACAAAGAAACGGACCGTGCTGAACCCATTGACACCCTGCTGTATAAGTTTGCTACCAATGGCACAACCGATGTTAACGCAGTTTGTGACGATGAGACTCCGCAGTTTACGGCCGCTGAATGGAACGCCATGTCGAAGCAGGACTCGTATGCCATCACACTTCACTACCGGCTGACCTACCTCGCTAATGCGGTTGTTAACTGGTGCCCGGCGCTGGGTACGGTGCTGGCCAATGATGAGGTCAAAGATGGGGTGTCGGAGCGGGGCGGTTATCCCGTCGAGCAAAAACTGATGCGCCAGTGGATGATGCGTATCAGTGCCTACGCCGACCGCCTGCTGACCGGACTGGACACCATTGACTGGACCGAATCGATCAAAGAACAGCAGCGCAACTGGATCGGGAAGAGCGTGGGGGCAAGCGTTCGGTTTCCTGTAGCGAGTGAGACCGCCCGTCAGTTCATAGATGTCTTTACCACCCGTGTCGATACCATCTATGGCGTTACGTTCATGGTACTGGCTCCCGAACATGAGCTGGTGCCGAGCCTGACCACGGCTGGACAGCGCGATGCTGTGGAGGCTTACGTACAGGCCGCCAAACTACGCTCTGAACGCGACCGCATGGCCGATACAAAAGCCGTTTCGGGAGTTTTCACGGGTAGTTACTGCATTAATCCATTAAATGATGAGAAAGTGCCGATTTTTCTGGCCGACTACGTCCTGGCGGGCTATGGCACCGGCGCGGTGATGGCCGTGCCTTCGGGCGATCAGCGCGACTGGACGTTTGCCAAGCACTTCGGCCTGCCAATCGTCCCGATTCTGGATGGGCAAAAAGACCTGGATAAGCAGGCCGACAACACCAAAGAAGGACGCTATATAAACTCGGGCATCATTAATGGACTAACGTACAAAGAGGCTACCGAAACAGTCATTGCCTGGTTGGAGGAGCGTGGTTTAGGCCGGGGCAAGGTCAACTATCGGATGCGCGACGCCGTGTTCAGCCGTCAGCGCTATTGGGGTGAACCGGTGCCGGTGTATTTCAAAGAGGACGATAAAGGAGGTCGATTGCCGTATCTGATCGACGAAGCTGATCTGCCGCTTGAACTGCCCACCGTCGATAAATACTTGCCGACCGAAACGGGCGAGCCTCCGCTGGGTCGCGCCGAAGGGTGGAAATATCAGGGAAACTATGATTACGAATTAAGCACCATGCCCGGTTGGGCGGGGTCGTCGTGGTATTGGTATCGCTACATGGACCCGCAGAACGATCAGGTGTTTGCGAGTAAAACGGCAATTAATTACTGGCAGAATGTGGACCTATACATCGGCGGCACCGAACACGCCACGGGCCACTTACTCTACAGCCGCTTCTGGAATAAATTCCTCTTTGACCGGGGCTACGTGCCGCAGGATGAGCCGTTCAAAAAGCTCATCAACCAGGGCATGATTCAGGGGCGAAGCAATTTTGTGTATCGTTTAGCTGGTACGGGCCGAGAGGGTACACCGGCTGTTTTTTTGTCGGTTAACCAACTAAATGGTCATGACGTAACACCCCTTCACGTCGACGTCAACATAGTCGAAAATGATGTATTAGATATTGAAACGTTTAAAAAATATCGTCCTGATCTAACTAGCAATGCTGAATTTATTCTTGAGCCAGACGGCCGTTACCTTGTTGGAGTGGAAGTGGAGAAGATGTCGAAGTCGAAGTTCAACGTAGTGAACCCGGACGACATCGTTGACAAATATGGGGCCGACGTACTGCGCTTGTATGAGATGTTCCTCGGGCCGCTCGAACAAGCCAAGCCCTGGAATACCAACGGAATTGATGGAGTCTATCGGTTCATCCGCAAGTTTTACCGGCTGTTCTACAAAGACAATGCGGAGGGCGTGAGTCAATGGATAGTTGCGGATGAAACGCCTACGCCCGCCGAGTTGAAAGTGCTGCACCGGACCATCAAAAAGACGCAGGACGACATCGAATCATACTCGTTCAATACGTCGGTGAGCTCATTCATGATCTGCGTCAACGAATTGGCTACGCTGAACTGCCATAAAAGGGCTGTGTTGCAGGAGTTGGTCTTACTGTTGTCGCCCTATGCACCCCACATAACAGAAGAACTCTGGACAGCACTGGGTAATCAGTCGGGTACGGTATCAACAGCAGAATTCCCTAAGTTCAATCCAAATTTCCTGATTGAAGCTGTCTTTGAGTACCCTATTCAAATTAATGGTAAAGTCCGTACCACCATCAGCTTCGCCATCGATCGCGCCACGATCGAGATTGAGC
>DATHAW010000335.1:0-2811 GCA_035296465.1 Spirosoma sp. | reverse complement strand
CTCAACCGGCATCAGGAACGGCAACTCGGTTTGACGTGGAGGCAGAGGAATGAAGTCATCCACATTCTGCATCAGTTCTTCAATAGTAGCAACCCATTTGGCATCACCATTCAGGCCACCAAGTGCCGAACCCTGAATAACAGGGATGTAGTCACCATCGAAGTTATAGAAGCTTAACAGTTCGCGGATTTCCATCTCAACGAGCTCAAGCAACTCTGGGTCGTCGACCATGTCGACCTTATTCATAAATACAACGAGCTGGGGCACACCAACCTGGCGGGCTAGCAGGATGTGCTCACGCGTCTGGGGCATTGGGCCGTCCGTTGCAGCTACTACCAAGATAGCACCGTCCATTTGAGCAGCACCCGTAACCATGTTTTTTACATAGTCAGCGTGACCTGGGCAGTCAACGTGCGCGTAGTGGCGGGCAGCCGTAGAGTACTCAACGTGCGATGTATTGATAGTGATACCGCGCTCTTTTTCTTCAGGCGCGTTATCGATCGAGGAGAAGTCCCGGATTGCAGCCAGACCCTTTCCGGCCAACACTTTCGTAATGGCAGCCGTAAGCGTCGTTTTACCGTGGTCAACGTGACCAATCGTACCGATGTTTACGTGCGGTTTCGAGCGGTCAAAATTCTCTTTTGCCATGTTTTTAAAACGCTATTGTGAACTGTTGATTGTTTTTAAATGAACTCGTTAAAACGGCAATCCAGGCCGACGAGATCATCCCTATCAAGAGTAGATGTCGCTGCGGCTTAAAACCGCACGGGCGGCCCCGTCAAAAGACTTCAGTGAGAAGCCCTGAGCCGTTACGGGGATTTGAACCCCGGACCTCTTCCTTACCAAGGAAGTGCTCTACCACTGAGCTATAACGGCTTATTAATTACTAACAACTAACTTATAGCTACCAGCAGATCCATTGTTTTTATTGCTCTCTAAACAGTGGATCGTTGTGTGACCATTAACTGGTTATTCTTTTCTTCTGGAGCGGAAGACGGGTCTCGAACCCGCAACCTATAGCTTGGAAGGCTATCGCTCTACCAATTGAGCTACTTCCGCATCTCAGCTACTCGTTTCAGTCTACAGATAACAGTACAAAACTGTTGACTGCTCACTAAACTTTGTTTACTGATTGGTGGGGAGTGGAGGATTCGAACCTCCGAAGGCGTACGCCAGCAGATTTACAGTCTGATCCATTTGGCCACTCTGGAAACTCCCCTAATGATATTGGCAAAGAACGTTTTCCAACCCCCCTTCGGGTTTTTGGAGTTGCAAAATTACGAGGTTTTGTGGGGTTGTCAACAAATGGCCTAAAAAAAAGTAAATTAGTTACCAGACAACGATGTCCCTTATATGCCTTGCAATATCATGTATGCCAAATAGTTGCTTACAGGAGCAGACCATATTTACTGGTTACAGAATTTCAGTTAATTGCTTACCATCGGGATACAGCATGTCTACGATACGCCATCGTCCTGCTACCTGCTGCATATCAATGCGAATCTCCTGGGGTTTAGCGTTCCTCTCAAATGTCACATATACCACTGCCCGCGATCCTGCTACAGCAGCAGGAAGTACCCAAGCTTTCTTGACAGTTTCATCAGGTGCATTGAATAGTGGGTTTACTTTCGGCTTATTTTGTTTCACTGCCGACGCGTTGCGCCAGATACGGTCGGCAGTTGAGTTTATGAAAAATTGATCGATTAGCGTTCGGTCTTTCGTTTCCAACAAAGGATTTTCTTTTTTGCGGTGCTCAAAATATAAAGCTCTTACCAATCGGTCAGCCGCCGACCGGGGAGCATTAGGACCGGGTCGTTTGGCTAGAATGGTCACACTATCTTCAGCAGGAGCCGATGAGAGGGTCTCTTGCTTCGGCTTTGTCTGGCACGAAAGTAAAATAGTGAACAGGATGGCGCTAAAAGTTGACCGCATATTTTGAGTAAGCTAATGAGTGAGGCAGAAAATTACCTGATTATTTGAAGAATGCATATAAATTTTAGCTGGCAGGAAGTTTATCGTACCTCGGCTTTCAATAAAAAGTATTAGGACAAGAAAAAGCCACCCTTAGATCAATCCAAGGGTGGCTTTCAACGTAATAGCCTAGTTTTACCAGACTTTAATACGTTGCTCTTTTGTTTTATACATCTTATCGCCTGGCTGCACATTAAAGGCCTGGTACCAGGCATCAATATTAGCAAGGGGGCCGTTACAACGGTATAGGCCCGGCGCGTGGGGATCAGTCAGGATAAGCTGGGCTTCTGTTTCAGGGCGTATGTTCGTGCGCCATACCTGCGCCCAAGAGAGGAAGAATCGCTGATCGGGTGTGAAGCCATCAATTTTAGCTTTCGATTTCCCTTGTGGCGTTTTCTTGAAGGCATCATAAGCGATAGCTAAACCACCCAGGTCTGCCAGGTTCTCCCCTAAGGTCAATTGACCGTTTACTTTAAGCGAATCCAATACTTTAAACCCGAAGAACTGCTCTTTCACCTGATCAGCCCGTTTCTTGAAGTTATCGGCATCTGTTTTTGTCCACCAGTCACGGAGGGTACCATCGGCATCGTATTGCCGCCCGGAGTCATCGAAGCCATGGGTCATCTCATGGCCAATGACAGCTCCAATACCACCGTAGTTAACGGCGTCATCGGCATTATAGTCATAGAATGGAAACTGTAAAATAGCGGCCGGGAATGCAATCTCGTTATTGACCGGGCTATAGTAGGCATTTACCGTAGGGGGTGTCATGCCCCATTCGGTTTTATCAACGGGCTTACCCAAACGGTTAACCATATAATTGTACGACCATTTTCCTGC
>DATHAW010000334.1:0-5473 GCA_035296465.1 Spirosoma sp. | reverse complement strand
CCTGCAAATTCCTCCCCTGAATCTGCGTCAGGTCGAAGTGATAAAAGGCTCGGCATCGACACTCTACGGGGGTGGGGCCATTGCGGGCCTGGTCAACCTGATAACCAAGCGACCGACCGAGCAGCGCGAGCTAAGTTTTATGCTCAACGGCACCACGGCACGCGGCCTCGATCTGAGCGGTTTTTGGGGCCAGAAGTGGGAGAAGGTTGGTGTGACCATGTTCGCGGCCCGCAACACACAACGTGAATATGATCCCGGCAAAACGGGCTTTTCCGCCTTGCCCCATTACGAGCGGTACACAGTTAACCCGCGACTTTATTTCTACCTCAATCCCACGGCTACGCTGACCGTGGGAGCAATGGGCAATTGGGAAAACCGCATTGGTGGGGATATGCAGGTGCTCAATGGCCGAACCGACAATACCCACCGCTATTTCGAGCGCAACCGCTCGGATCGGGTGGCCTCACAACTTCAGTTCGATAAGCGTTTCGAGCGTTCCGTACTGACGCTTAAAAATAGCGTCAGTTACTTTAACCGGGTCATTACTCAGTCAGATTACCGCTTTGCCGGCCACCAGGTAGCCAGCTTTACTGAAGCCAGTTACAGCCATACCGGGGAACGCTCAGAATGGATCGGCGGGGGCAATCTCTGGACGGAGCAATTCACCGAAACCGGGGCCAGTAATGGCCGCAATTATCAATATGTAACGGTGGGGGGCTTTGTGCAGAACAGCACCCAGCTCTCGCCTTGGCTGACGCTGGAAACCGGATTGCGTGGGGACTACCACAATCGCTTCGGCTTCTTTGCCCTGCCGCGGGTATCGGCCCTGTTCAAATTGTCCGACCGCCTGACCTCCCGACTTGGCGGGGGCCTGGGCTACAAGGCTCCGACGATCTACACCGAAGACGCCGAAAGCCTGGCCTTTCGCAATGTGCGCCCGATTGATGCGACCACGGCACAGGCGGAAACCTCCATCGGCGGCAATTTGGATGTGAATTATCGCACAAGGCTATTCGATGTAATTGACGTGTCGATCAATCAGCTTTTCTTTTACACCAAACTCGAGCATGCGTTGGTGCTGGATATTCCGGCAATTATCACCCCGGGTGTCGCCACACCGGGTGACGCCTCACCGGGGCCTAGTACGGCCGTTTATCAGTTTACCAACGCCACGGGCCCGATTGATAGCCGGGGTCTGGAAACGAATCTGCGCCTGAGCTATGAAGCCATTAAGCTCTATGCGGGGTATAGCCTGGTGGATACCCGAAGGCGCTATAGCGGGACCGAATTTAACAGTGCCATTCCGCTCACTGCCAAACACCGGGTGAACCTGGTTGCTGTATATGAACTCGAAGGAAAATTTCGGCTGGGGCTGGAAGCCTACTACATCGGCCCCAAACCGCTATCGACCGGGGAAACCTCGCGCTCGTACTGGCTGATGGGCGTCATGGGCGAACGTCGGTGGAAGCATTTTAGCGTCTTTATCAACTTTGAAAATATGCTCGATGTTCGGCAGGATCGCTACCAGACGGTGATTTTACCCCCGGTGGATCGGCCCTCCTTCCGCGAAGTATGGGCACCGCTGGAAGGATTCGTGGCCAATGGCGGCCTAAAATTATTTCTTTAACGCTGATGGTATAAACTTATGCAAACAACACTTAATGTCTCCGTCGATAAGCGGTGGAAAATTGCTACGGGGCTTGCTTTGTTCACCGTTCTATATAATCTAGGTGAAGGGTTAATCTCGATTTATTTCGGCGTCCAGGATGAAGCCTTGACCCTGGCTGGTTTTGGCGTGGATAGCTTTATTGAAGTGATTTCTGGCTTAGGCATCCTGGCCATGATTGCGCGGCTCGGTCGCTACGGTAATAAAGACCGGGGCCAGTTTGAAAAGCTGGCCTTGCAAATCACTGGCGTGTGCTTTTACGTACTCGTGGTGGGCCTGGTGATCGGCGCGGCCTTTAGTGCCTGGGAGCAGCAAAAGCCGGAAACAACGGTGGCCGGAATCGTAGTTTCACTCCTCTCCATTGCCATTATGCGCGTCTTGGCCGGGTGGAAGATTCGCACCGGTGAGCAGCTTAATTCGGCGTCCATTATTGCCGATGGCAAATGCACCATGGTCTGTGTGTACATGTCGGTGGTGCTACTGGCATCGAGTGTGTTGTATGAATTGCTGCATCTTCCCTACATTGACGCTGCCGGGTTGCTTGGCCTGGCCTGGTTTTCCTTTAAGGAGGGGCAAGAGAGTTTCGAGAAATCGAGAGATGCTGCGGCTTGCTGTGGTCATTGTTAAATCGACGTATGCTTGTAAACAAAAGAGGCAGTAGCCTAATCAAGGATGATCAATGCGGTTGTATTATACCCTGATGTGTCGTTGCCAACTGTTACACGTGTAACTCAAAACAACCTCTTTACAGAACGTAGATTATATAACAAAAAGAAATTAAGTATATATCAAACAGACCTATATGGAGCAGCACTGGAATTCCGTTTACCAAACCAAACATCCAGATGAGGTGAGTTGGTACGAAGCTTATCCACGCTATTCGGTTTCGATAATCGAAGGATTTAATTTGCCTAAAACAACTTCAATCGTTGACGTAGGAGGAGGGGATAGTAGGTTAGTTGATGCCTTACTCGATCTAGGTTATTCAAACTTAACTGTCCTGGATATATCTCAACAAGCCATTCAAAGGGCTAAGACTCGTTTGGGTTCGCGTGCTGACCAAGTACAATGGGTTGTCAGTGATGTTACTTGCTTCGCGCCTGTCCAATCGTTCGATATATGGCATGATCGGGCAACCTTTCACTTTCTCACTTCTGAGCCACAAATTGATGCCTACCTTTCCATTGCCGAACGATTCATTCAAGGAGGAGGATTTCTTTCTGTGGCTACTTTTTCTGATAAAGGCCCTTCCAAATGCAGCGGTCTAAGCGTCCGCCAATATTCACCCGATGCACTAAGTGATCAATTTGCCTACCGATTTACTAAGCTGAGGTGTGATGAAATTAGGCATTCTACGCCCTTTGGCACCGAACAGCTTTTCACAACTTGCCAGTTTCAGCGGAAAGCCGCTTAATCGCCCGTGCTTACGATCATACCCCCAATTCTGAGTCAAAAAAACTTTCAGGAAGAGTCCGCCTTTCTTCCTCAAAACCTGCTGCGTGAGGCACGACGCCAAAAAGAACTATCGAATATAATGGTTCCACCGGTCTGCGTTCTTGATCCTGACGGCGACTTGTTGGCCTATCTTCGTAAAAAGGACCAGGCCGTTCGCCATGAAGGATGGGCTTGCTATCACACGCATTTATACATCTGCCAGATTGATGAAATACAGTTTGGTTTGATTGGCCAGGCGGTGGGCGCATCATTCGCGGTGCTGCTGGCCGAACAGCTATTTGTCAGTGGTTGTGAGCTACTAGTAAGCATCACATCAGCCGGTCAAATTGCAGGCGAGCAACCGCCCCCCTATTTCGTGTTAATCGACAAAGCGGTTCGGGATGAAGGAACCAGTTATCACTATCTGCCTCCGTCTCTTTACAGTCATTTGGGGGCCGAACTGTTAAGCACATTGCAGAACGCTTACGAGAATTCCCCCATTGCGGTGGTGATAGGTAGCAGCTGGACAACGGATGCTCCCTACCGGGAAACGGCCACCGCGATTGACTACTACCGCACGCAAAATGTGTTGGCCGTGGAAATGGAAGCTGCGGCCCTGTACGCGTTCGCCCAGCATCACCAACAACCAGTTGTTTGCTTTGCGCATGTTACTAATCAAATGGGCGCAACAGACAACGACTTTGAGAAAGGTCAACATGACGGTGCTCTTGATGCACTGGCTCTACTCCAAGCTACTATTAAACATTTGTTACCAATAACTTAACCCATTCACATATCTTATATAAATGAGTCGGGTGACAAAATGATGTAGAACACATTCTAATTGCTACAAACCAAAATATGCTTCAAGCTTTTTTGAAATATTCTAAGTCTATCCCTTTGTCTACATCTGGCTTTTTTCTTGATAAAGTTTATCAACATAAGATTATATTATATAACATCTCTCAAAATAACACAACGCCCGGCTTTCTTTCACAGGAGGCCGAGCGTTGTACTTTTCCGATTTCAGGCTGATAACTGGGCAAACAGGAGCTACCCTCGAAATAAAATAATAGTTGGTCAGACTAGGTATCATGGCTTGCTCATGAGGGCTACCCTTACCCGTCTGGTCCCGCTCCTGATAAGTCCGGCTCTTTTTTAGAATGTCATACCAAACATTCTTCGGCAAGTAATCTTTGCGTAAAATCAGAAATCGCTATTGGGATGGACACATTCACGCCAATACGTGATAATTAATCGAAGCTGTTCCTTCAGTTGCCTGAACGTATCTGGTTTTTTGAAGTAACCCTGAACCGTTGCATCGTAAGCGGTTTGAACTAATGCCGGACTAGCGGCCGTGGTGACAAACAAGAATGGAATAGATTTCTTTCTGAGGTACTCGTTTTCGTTGAGACGCTTCCGTAACTCGATGCCGTTCATTCGAGGCAAGTTAGTATCACACAAGATTAGGAACGGCTTTTGGGACGTACTCTTTAAAAATTCTAATGCTGTTTCGCCATCGGCAAAAAAGAGTAGTTCGTGCGGGACTTGCAGCTCTTTGATAGCAGCACTGACTAACTGTTGATCGTCGTCATCGTCCTCAATGCAAATAATAGGTCCAGTAAGTGACAAGAGGAAAGGATTGAATATGAGCTTAATAGAAGTTCATAGACTTACTACAAATGAGTACGCGTTTATGTTTAATATGTATGAATGATAGTGGTAGTGATTAACCCGCCTTTGTTATGTTGCCTGCTCCCCGCTAAGGGGTCGCCGAAGTCAACCCAATACATAAAAAATCTAAACTCTTGCCGGGCAACGCTTGTCCATTATGACGGTCCTGCCCTTTTTGTTTGGCTGTTAATCGGTGCGAGTTCTATCGGCTGGGCAGTTCGATACTGGGTAAACAGGCTCTCGATTTCCTGCTGAATGCAGATAAAGTTTTGTTTTATGGCCTGGCTGGTGGCGGTTGTAACAGGCACGAACTCCGGTTGTGACTCCGGAGCTATGATTTGGGCTTTGAAGCTGCTTAAATCTGATTCTTCCAATTGCCCGAAAAACTCCCCCTTTTACAACTCTAGTATGTGCTGAATGCGTGCCAGGCTGCATTCGGTATAACTGTGTATTACACTGCGATCTTGGGTGGTTTCAAAATTTCGATTGCTTTCGCTCTCACCTTCACTGCGCAATTAAACATCTTCCTTACCCTACAAATTACTGATGTACTGCGCCGTTTCCCGGTGGCCAACCCGCCCGTAAAACTGGTTATTTGGTGTGTTTGCCATTTCGTATCGCGACGGCGGACCGTACAATCTAACACTTAGCCGATCTAGGGATATCTAGAAGGGGTAGATCATTTTAGCCGTTCAGGGT
>DATHAW010000333.1:0-2828 GCA_035296465.1 Spirosoma sp. | reverse complement strand
AAAGCCAGACCGTAGCGCGCCGACAGGCTAAACGTGACGTACCGGTCAAAAGGGGAAGCAAATACATCGTTGGGTTCGTTTCGGTACTGGGCCTGGGCGGCCGTAGCAAAAGCCCATAAGGCAACTAATGTGGTTAGGCGTTTCATCGTGTTCACCGGCTGGTCTGCAAATAAGGTGATTGATTAAAAATTGCCGCTACGGCCGTCGTCACTGTCTGCGGGTCAGTTATTTCGGTACCCCGAATAGTGGCGTTGTAAATGACCTTCAATTGAGGTTGGCCAGTGCCGGCCGGCGTACTCATGGCCGGGGCGTTTTTTAGATCGACAATCTGAATCTCCCAGTATCGATCGGCCACCTGATAGGTGTAGTAGCTGGGGAAAAAGGGCGAGAACCCAAAACCGCCTGGGCCGCCAAATCCATTGCCGAACCAATAATTCGAATAAAAGGAACCATACGGATTGACACCTACACCCGTGTACCGGTTGTTGACCCGAATCACGGCTACGCCCAGATCAGCGGGTTGTCCCTTGCCGACGCGCTGGAACCCGCGACTGGTCAGCCCGTTTGCCACGCTGGTTACGAATTGGCTTTCAAGCGTGGTTAGCGATGGACTATAGCGGTCATTCGATTCTACTATCACCGAATCGGGGAGGCTAAATGTGCGGTATTGAGTAAAATTAATACTACGGTCGTGGTTCGTGATATATACGGCGCTGTCCTCCGGCTTCAGATCGGCAATAGCGTTTTCCCGACAGCCAGCAAGCCCTCCGCCAAGTGTCAGCAGCAGTGTTACGTAGGTTAGCCACCTTCCTGTTTGTTGTTTACGCTTATTCATAGCTGAAATTTGTCAATTTTTGTCTATTGACTGTATAGACTACTTATACCTATCAAACGCATAGATGTTGGATAAGGTTGTTGAAGTGAGGGACTGGATAGGGAGAATTTGATTAGAATTTGCTTAAAAAGCCATGCTGGTCAGCGCTGAATTTTGCTGAACTTTGTGCCCTTGCCAGCAGTCACTAAACGCTGTTAATGCACGATCAACTATGAATTTCATGGATTCAATCGCGGGTATGTCGTTTTTCGACATGCACGTCCATATGATTTCCCGCACCACCGACGACTATCAGGCGATGGCCGACGCCGGCGTGGTGGCTGTTGTGGAGCCGGCGTTTTGGATGGGTCAGCCTCGTACGGGCGTCGACTCATTTCGTGATTATTTTGCTACGCTGGTGGGTTGGGAGCGGTTTCGGGCGTCGCAGTTTGGTATTCGGCACTATTGCACCATCGGCCTGAATTCGAAAGAAGCCAACCAGGAAGCGCTCGCTGAGCAGGTTATGGAAATTCTGCCCCTGTTCATCTATAAAGAAGGCGTGGTTGGCATTGGCGAAATTGGGTTTGATGACCAGACACCCGCCGAGGAAAAATATTACCGCGCCCAATTGGATTTGGCGAAGGAAGCTAGCCTGCCGGTACAGATACATACGCCCCACCGCGATAAAAAGCAGGGTACCAGTCGCAGTATGGACATTGCTATTGAGCATGGTCTGGAGCCGGGTATGGTAATCGTTGATCATAATAACGAAGAGACTGTGCGCGAGGTGCTGGATCGGGGATTTTGGGCTGGCTTTACCATTTATCCATTCACAAAAATGGGTAATGAGCGGATGGTGGAGGTTGTGAGGCAGTATGGACCTGAGCGGATCATGATCAACTCGGCTGCCGACTGGGGCGTCAGTGACCCGCTGGCCGTACCAAAAACAGCAGCTTTGATGAAACAGCACGGCATTTCGGACGAAGCAATCAGACTCGTTACGTTCGGCAATGCCATTACCGCTTTTGCGCAAAGTGGTCAACTCAGTCTCGATGACCTTCTGCAACCGATGGACATTGACCAGAGCCAGCGGTTCAATGGCAGCTCAGTGCTGCGTGGTGGGCAGGCCCCGAGGATTGATAAAGAAGCGACAATCATTAAATAATGTATTCTTTCGCGTGTAGAGATTGAAAGGATAGCAGTCACTATTCAATTCGTCAGTACGTATAAGACTACAGGCACCATTTTGAGCAAGATTAAAGCATTACTCTCCCTCACGCGTCCGGCCAACCTTGTTACGGCCATTGCCGACGTATTGGCAGGAATAGCGATTGCGGGGTATTTCCAGGACCCGTATCTTGTTCCTGCTCCAGTAGGTTGGCTTTGTCTGGCAACGGTTGGTTTATACGGAGGAGGAGTCGTATTTAACGATGTGTTTGATGCAGAATTAGATGCGGTTGAGCGTCCTGAACGGCCTATTCCGAGTGGAATTGTGAGTAAAGGTCAAGCCATGGCATTGGGCGCTGCGTTATTAGTGATGGGCATTGGCGCGTCGTTCATGGTAAACGAAACGGCTGGCCTGCTGGCCATTGCCATCGCTGTAGCCTCGCTGGTATACGACCGCTTTGGAAAGCACAACAACCTGCTGGGACCACTGAACATGGGATTATGCCGCGGGCTGAATTTATTGTTGGGCGTAAGTATCCTTCCTGATCAGGTTATGCCCTGGGTGTGGGTAGGACTAGTGCCAATTGCCTACATAGCAGCCATCACCATGATTAGCCGGGGGGAGGTGCATGGAGGAAGTTCGACAACCTTACGGGCGGCTGGTCTGTTGTATGCGCTGGTTATCGGGTGCGTAGCGGCCCTAGCCCAGCGAGAACAGCAGTTGGGCACAGCCCTACCGTTCTTATTGCTTTTTGGCTATTACATTTTTCCGCCACTCTGGCGGGCTATTCGCGAACCCGTTGGCCGCAACATTGGGCTGGCGGTGCGGGCAGGCGTTTTATCTCTT
>DATHAW010000332.1:0-2381 GCA_035296465.1 Spirosoma sp. | reverse complement strand
GTGGGCTGGGTCTGGAACCTGGTTCTGCCCGTTAAACCGACTTTCTGGCGCTGAAAAAGCTATTTCAGTATTGGCTCTATACGAAGAAAGTATTCCTGCGTGTACGGGAAAATCACATCATTTCACTACGCCTAATCCCTTTAACCACGCCCGGCAGCTGTCGGGCCAGGTAGTAAGGGAACCGAACTTAGCCGTCCGCAGGGCATAGCCGTGTCCACCCGTTGGGTACAGGTGCATCTCGGCGGGAACGCCGTTTTTGAGACAGGCCAGGTAATAATTTATACTATTTTCAACCGGCACTGTTTTGTCATCTTCCGAATGCACCAGGAATGTGGGGGGCGTTTGATCCGACACCTGCAACTCATTAGAGTAATATGCAATCTGCTCAGCAGAGGTCTTCAGATTACCCAATAGTTTATCGCGGGAGCCAGTGTGTGCTTTATCGCCGAAGGTTACGACCGGATAAAGCAGAATGGCAAAGTCCGGCCGGGCCAGCGCTCCCCCGTCACTGCCCTGCGTGCCCCGGTTAAAATGCGTAGCCAGCGTAGATGCCAGATGTCCACCCGCCGAGAATCCCATTACACCCGCTTGTCGGGGGTCAACCCCGAAGCGATTGGCATTCTGGCGAATCAGCTTCATGCCCTGCATAGCATCCATCAGTGGAACTTCATGGGTATTGGTCATGATCCGTTCGTCGGGCAGACGGTATTTCAGGATAAAAGCAGCAACACCCATGCCGTTGAACCAGCGTGCTATCTCCTCGCCCTCGTGCCCCCAGGCCAGCATCCCATAACCACCACCGGGGCAAATCATAACGGCGGTTCGGGTAGCCTGGCCCGCTGGCGGCAGGAATGCCGTAATTGTTGGCACCGTAACGTTGCTGATACGCAGAATGCCCCCACTCTCTTCCGATTTCTCGGTTAGCTGTGCACCAGCAATAGCGTTCGGAATCGCCCCATCCGGCCAAAGTTTAATAACTTCCTGTGAATAAGCAACGTGAGTGAGCACAGTAGCAAAGAGAGCAGTCAGTACCTGGAGACGCATGAAAATGAAGCCTGTTCAGGCTGTTTTTAGATAAGGGAGCAGAAACACGAAAAGAAAAGCCGACCGGCTGGTCGGCTCTACTCATATCTCTACCTCTTCATTGTCAGCCTGATGTTCGGCTTTTTTAGATCCACTGTTCAACACATCGACTAGTTCCTTGACCCGGTAAACGGTTTTATTATACCGGTTGCCCAGCATAATAATTACGTACTCATCTTTTGGACTGAACCAGAACATGGTATTGTATCCTTTCCACCAGCCGGAATGGTAGATAAACTCGGGTTTGTTCAGCTCATCGAGCATCATCCTGAAGCCGTAACCGTAGTTTTTAGCTCCTTTTCGCTCACAACTACGGGGCATGAAGGCCTCGGCGAGTGATTTTCGTGGCAGGAGACAATCGCCGTTCAGCGCTCGATACCAGCGGAATAGGTCACCAGTAGTCGAATAAATACCCTTATCGCCTACCACATCGTCGTAGTAATCTTTCGGAATTCGCCGGTTCCACTGGTATCCCGCCGTGCGGTGGTAGTTGAGTGAGTCGTTTTTGGAGGTCGCTACGAATGTATGATGCATACCCAGCGGCTCGAATATATTTTTGCGAATGAATGCTTCGTAACTCTGTCCGGTCGCTTTCTCAATGATCGATGCCAGCACCATGTAATTGGTGTTGCTGTAGCTGAAGCCACGACCCGGAATATTATACCGATGGGGGGTGGGTTTTACTGTTGCAAACCAGTGCATGATCGTTGCATTTGACGGATAGGGCTTATCTCTTTTGTAAAAGTTCACCTTCATGCTATCGTCAAATGCATAGGCATAGTTTGGGAGGCCGCTGCGGTGGCTAAGCAGTTCGCGGATGGTGATGCCGTGGTAGGGAAAATCAGGGTAGAACTTCTGGATAGTATCTTCAAAATTAAGCTTACCGGCTTCAATTAGTTTGAGGGTTCCAACGGCCGTGAACGTCTTCGATAACGAGGCTAACTGAAACTTAGAGTCTTCGACCAGTGTATCGCGCTGGTTTCGTTCGAAGTGTCCGAGTCCGTTAGAGTTCTTGTACAGAATCATGCCTTTCTGCGCAACCAGTATGTTGCCATTGAACCCTTCGCGCACTTTCTGTTTAAAAATCTGCTCGATCTGCCGCGTTTTCTCATCCGCATTAATCTGTTTACGGATTGATACCTGCTCATTGGCCGAAAGGGCCTGTTCATCAGCACAGGAGCGCAAGGCCTTCGCTGACTGGTTCATTTTGTTCTGCCCGCACGACAGGCAAACAGCAAGCAACAGAAATACTCCTAATCGAAACCACAATTTTGTTATCCTCACCATCCTTACCTGCT
>DATHAW010000331.1:0-9902 GCA_035296465.1 Spirosoma sp. | reverse complement strand
GAATCATGGGTGTCGAAACTCGTAAAGGATCGCTGGCACCCGGCAAAGACGCTGATATCGTGATCTTCGACGCCAACCTAACCATCATCACGACAATTGTTGGTGGGCAGATAATCTATTCAAATGAAGCTATTTTAAACGCATGATGATACTCCCAACACCATCCAATCACTCGTTTAACGTAGATCAGCTCCAGGTTAAGTTGTTTAAAAACAGGCAGGAGCTGGGCCAGGATGCTGCACGGGCCGTAGCCGGCAAAATCAACGAGATTGGCCAAAAACAGGACTTTGTCAATATCATCTTTGCTTCGGCACCCTCGCAAAATGAATTTCTGGAAGCGCTCACCCAAGAATCAGGTATTGATTGGAACCGGGTAAGGGCTTTTCATATGGATGAATACATGGGCCTTCCTGCTGATGCTCCTCAGAGTTTTGGTCAGTACCTGAAGCAACGCCTTTTCGATAGATTGCCCATAAGAGAGGTGTTTTACATCGACGGCAATGCAGTTGACCTTCAGCAGGAATGCCGTCGCTACAGCGCTTTGCTTGAACAGTACCCAACGGATATAGTGTGCCTGGGTATTGGGGAGAACTGCCATATTGCTTTCAACGATCCCCATGTGGCCGACTTTAATGATCCTGACCTGGTCAAGCAAGTTCAGCTTGATTTGACGAGTCGTCTGCAACAGGTTCATGACGCGTGTTTCGAGTCGCTGGATCAGGTACCGGAGTATGCGCTAACCTTAACGATTCCGGCTTTGGTGCGTGCGCCCTATCTGTTTTGCATGGTGCCCGCCCGTCATAAAGCTGAAGCCATTTACCACACCTTGGTCGATGCCATTTCGGAAAAATACCCGGCCACTATTTTACGGTCGCATCCCGGTGCTACGCTGTTTATTGACCAGGACAGCGCTAGAAAATACCTGGAAGAAACATCGCTGGGTATTCAATAAAGCAACGCCTGTATGAACGTTGAGCAAGCCACACCTGAATCTGGCTCTTTATGAAGCTACTGATTGCCATTTCTTTGTTCGTCCTGCTGGCAGCCCTCGTCCGTCAGCCCATACCCGGCAGCCGGCTGGAGCCGAAGCCACTCCGTAACAGTAGTCCCAACATCGTCATTATTCTGGCCGATGATCTGGGCTATGGTGACCTCGCCTGTTACAATCCGCGCTCTAAAATAGCCACGCCCAACCTCGACCGAATGGCCGCTAATGGGATGCGGCTGCTCGACGCCCACGCGCCGGGGGCCTGGTGTGTGCCATCGCGGTATGGCCTGCTGACGGGTCGCTACCCGGCCCGGACCACGCTCAACTGGCAGCAACGCAGTCTCATTGGCACCCGGCAGCTCACGCTGGCCTCTATGCTCAAACAGCATGGCTACGCCACGGCCTGCATTGGCAAATGGCACTTGGGCTTCGACAGCGCAGCCACCGGTCAAACCCCGCCCACAACTCCCCGGCTGCGGGGCGGGCCGCTCGACCACGGCTTCGATTCCTTTTTCGGGCTGCATGCCTCGCTGGATATTCCGCCCTACGGCTACATCGACAATGACCACTACGTGTATGCACTGACCGACTCGACCGCCGAGCACCAAAGTCCCGAAGCCACTACCCCTATTTCGGGGGCCTTCTGGCGGGCGGGCCGCATGACCCCTGGATTTCGCCACCAGGACGTAATGAAAACCCTGACCGACAAAGCCCTTACGAGGCTCAACACCCATCTCCGCCAGCAGCCCACGGTTCCCCTCTTTTTGTACCTGGCCCTGACGGGGCCACATACGCCCTGGCTCCCCGACACCCGCTTTCGGAGAAAAAGCCGGGCTGGAGCTTATGGTGACTTCGTCATGCAGGTGGATGACGCGGTGGGTCAGCTCATGACGACGCTGAACCGTCTGGGAATTACCGACAATACGCTCGTCATTTTTACCAGCGATAACGGGCCGGTCTGGTTTGCCGACGATGTGGCCCGCTACGGCCACCGGGCCGCCGGGGAGTGGCGGGGCATGAAAATAGACCAATGGGAAGGCGGCCACCGGGTGCCGTTTATTGCCCAGTGGCCGGGGCGTATTCCGGCCGGCAAAGTTCGATCCGATTTGTTCTGCCTGACGGATATGCTGGCCACCGTGGCCGGGGTAGTGGGTCATTCGCTACCTGACCAAATGGCTCCCGATAGCTACAACCTGTTGCCCGTTCTGCTCAACCAGCGCCTGGCGCAGCCGATTCGGCGGGAACTGCTGATCGAAAATCGCGCTTACCGGCAGGATAACTGGAAGTACATTCAGGGCAGTGGGGCCGGTGGACTGAGTACCCGGTATGGCAACGTACCCGCGTCCACGTCGTCCAGTCCCGGAGAACTCTACAACCTGCAGACCGATCCGTCGGAACGCGTTAATCTGATCTCATCGGAACCCGAACGGGTGCAGGCGATGGCGGAGAAAGTACGCGTTCATTCCGCGAAAGACCCGGCCGGAAACCAGGGCCACTGAGCCGGGTTGAAAGCCGCGCAGGCATAGTCACCCACTGTCTGCTACCAGACCTTTTGTGATAGGTAGTGCAGACAGTCGCTGGGACCAGCCTGAAAGCCAGAAAAAGTAGTAATTAACGGCTACGATATACTTTACAGGGGGTTGATCCCTAACGGGCCAGACAATGCAGCCCATTGGTAATAACGATATTCCGCTGGCCTTGATGCAGGCCGAACAAAGCCCCAGACACCCACTCTTCAACTAAGATTAACCCAACCCCAGTCAATTAACGAATGATTCGCTACACTGCCCTAGTGATTTTTGGTTTGTTATCCGTAGCCGGGTGGGCGCAGCTTCGGGGGAGCAACGGGCTGAACCCGGACCGCCGGAATGCCCGCGCAGGGGCACCTTCCACACCACCCAACATCATACTTATTTACGCCGATGACCTGGGCTACGGCGACCTGAGTTGCTATGGTGCCACCAAAGTAGCGACGCCCAACATCGACCGGCTGGCACGTGACGGCCTGCGCTTCACCCGCGCTCACGCGACCTCAGCCAGTTGTACGCCCTCGCGCTACGGCCTGTTGACGGGTGAATACCCCTGGCGACGGAAAGGCACCGGCATTGCCCCCGGTGATGCGGCCGCTCTCATTGAACCCGGGCGCACAACGCTGCCATCTATTTTGCAGAAAGCCGGTTATCGCACGGGCGTTGTCGGGAAGTGGCATCTCGGTCTGGGCAGCCCGGAAGGCCCGCAATGGAACAATGAACTGAAAAACACGCCGTTAGACGCCGGCTTCGATTACTCGTTTATCATGGCTGCTACCGGCGACCGGGTGCCGTGCGTCTACGTTGAAAACCGGCATATCGTCGGCTTCGACCCTGCCGACCCCATTGCCGTATCGTACAAAGAAAAGATTGGCAATGAACCGACGGGCCGCGAAAACCCCGACCTGCTGAAGATGAAGCCGAGTCATGGCCACGACATGACCATCATCAATGGCATTAGCCGCATTGGGTACATGACGGGCGGGCAGGCGGCCCGCTGGAAAGATGAGGAGATGGCCGATACGTTTACGGGTAAAGCCATTCGGTTTATGGAGAAAAGCAAAAATAGCGGATCAAGGGTCCAGCCTTTCTTTCTTTATTTCGCTACCCACGACATTCACGTACCTCGGGTGCCGCACACCCGGTTTGCCGGAAAAAGTGGGATGGGCCCACGGGGTGACGTGATTCTGCAACTCGACTGGACAGTAGGCAAAGTCCTCAAAGCCCTCGACCGGCTGGGACTGACCGACAATACCCTCGTCCTGCTAAGCAGCGACAACGGGTCCGTTATTGATGACGGGTATCAGGATGGGGCCGTTGAGAAACTAAACGGACATACGCCATCAGGGCCATTGCGCGGGGGTAAGTACAGTGCCTTCGAGGGGGGAACCCGCGTACCCACGCTACTGCGCTGGCCCGCCCGCGTAAAGCCAGATGTCACCAACACGCTGGTGAGCCAGATTGACCTGCTGGCTTCGTTTGCCACCCTGACGGGGCAGACCATCCCGTCGACGGCCCCCGATAGCCGCGACCAGCTATCGGCCTGGCTCGGCGTGTCAAAAACCGGGCGCGAGCATGTCATTGAGCAATCGGTGTCGAACACGCTGTCGCTTATCAAAGGCGACTGGAAATATATCGAACCGAACCGGGGTGCTAAAATCATCAAAAACACCAATACGGAAACGGGTGCCGACCCGCAGCCTCAGCTTTATAACCTTACGACCGATTTAGGCGAACGCCAAAACAGATCCGGCGGCCAGGCCGACAAGGTGCGTGAGTTAAGTGCGTTGCTGGATAAGGTGCGGGGACACTAATGGGCAGGAAGCAAATGGAGACTGTTTTTGCCTTGCTGACGGGTACGTAGGAAGGAAGCATGACAAGAAGCGAACCGAATCATTTCAAACTACTTATGAAATTACCCTTTATCATCCAGCTGGTACTGGCCGGTCTGGTCTGCCAACCTACCATCGCGCAAACAAGACAATCGACTAACCGGCCAAACATCGTTTTTATCTATGCCGACGACCTGGGCTATGGCGATCTGGGCTGCTACGGGGGCAAAAACAAGACGCCGAATATCGACGCGTTGGCAGCGGGTGGCATGCGTTTCACGGAATTTTACGCGGCTTCGCCGGTATGCAGTCCGTCGCGGGCCGCGTTGCTGACGGGCCGGTATCCAATTCGGATGGGGGTAAATCAGGTATTCTTTCCAGATAGCTATACCGGTCTGGATTCATCGGAAGTAACGCTGGCCGAGACACTTAAAGGGGCGGGCTACCGCACGGGCATGGTCGGTAAATGGCATCTGGGGCATATGGAATCGTACCGTCCACTGAAGCAAGGTTTCGATTCGTATTTCGGTATTCCCTATAGTAACGACATGACCTCGGTGGTGTATATGCGAAACAACCAAGTGGAGGAGTTTAAAGTCGACCAGCAATACATTACGCAACGCTACACGAAAGAAGCTACTACGTTTATTGAGAATAATAAGCAAACCCCGTTCTTTTTATATGTGGCCCACAACATGCCGCATATCCCTATTTACGCATCGCCCGAGTTTGTGGGTAAATCCGGGCTTGGGCTATACGGCGACGTGATTGGGGAACTGGACTGGAGCGTGGGGCAAATCCTGAAGAAACTACGCGACAGTGGTCTGGAAGAGAATACGCTGGTCATTTTCAGCAGCGACAACGGTCCCTGGCTGGTTATGGGCGAGGACGCCGGATCGGCCGGGCCGCTGCGCGAGGGCAAACAAACAACCTTTGAGGGCGGGATGCGTGTACCGGCCATTGCGTACTGGAAAGGCAAAATTCCCGCTGGCCGTACTGAAACCGGCTTAGCCACCATGATGGACTGGTTTCCAACCCTGACCAAACTCGGTGGGGGGCGCGTTCCTGCCGACCGTTCGCTGGATGGCGAAGACATCTGGCCCGTGCTGACCGGCACCAGCCAGCGGAGGGGCCAGCAGATGGCGTATTACAACAACGGCAAACTGGAAGCCTTCCGGTTGGGAGACTGGAAGCTGAAACTGCCCTACGCCGGCAACGCGGGTGGGGGTAGTGCCAAAGCCGTGGCCGCACACTCATTGTTGCTCACGAACCTGCGGCAGGACGTGGGCGAACAAACCAACCTGGCCGAACAGAATCCGGCGAAGGTTGAGGAGTTGAAAAAAGCGATGGCGGCTTTTGAGCAGTCGCTGGGGAAAATACCGGCCGGTAAAGTAATTCGAACACCGGCCGATAATAGCCTGAGCAAGAATCGAAAGCCTTAACCTCTCCCAAAACATGCGCCTGACCGTCGCTTTCCTGCTCGTTTTAATCGGCTGTTTATGGCTGACAGGTTCGCTCGCCCAGTCCGCTAAACGCCCGCCGACAAGCCGGGCCGCGTCCGGCCGCCCCAACATTATTCTCATCATGACCGACGATCAGGGCTACGGCGACCTGGCCTGTCTGGGCAACCCGTGGCTGAAAACGCCGAACATTGACAAACTCTACGCCCAGAGTGTCCGGCTCACCAATTACCATACAGGCACCACCTGCGCCCCCACGAGAGCCGGTTTGCTGACGGGTCAGTATAGCAACCGGGTGGGCGTTTGGCACACCATCGGCGGTCGGTCGCTGCTCCGAAAAGGCGAGCGGACAATGGCCGAAGCGTTACAAAAAAATGGCTACCAAACGGCTATTTTCGGCAAGTGGCACCTCGGCGATAATTACCCCCTGCGGCCCCAGGACCGGGGCTTTCAGGAGGTGCTGATTCACGGCGGGGGCGGTGTTGGCCAGACGCCCGATTACTGGGGCAATGATTATTTCAACGATACGTACCGGCACAACGGCCAGCCCAAACCCTACAAAGGCTACTGTACGGATGTCTGGTTTACGGAAGCCCTGAAGTACATAGAGGCCAATCGGGAACGCCGGAATGCCGGACCACCCTTTTTCTGCTACATCGCGCCCAACGCGCCCCACTCACCGTATAACGTACCGGATGCTTATCGAAATCTGTACGCCAGCAACCCGGATATTCCTAACCCGAATTTTTACGGCATGATCTCCAACCTCGACGAGAACGTCGGGCGGCTCATGGACCGGTTACAGACCTTGGGAATAGCGGAGAACACCATTCTGATTTTCACCACCGATAACGGGTCGGCGGCTGGGGCGGTACTGGATAAATCTGGTCGGGCTACCAAAGGTTATAACGCCCGAATGCGGGGCCTGAAAGCCTCGCCCTACGAAGGTGGCCACCGGGTTCCGTTTTTTATTCGCTATCCTGCCGGTCGGTTGTCGGCCGGGCGCGATGTGCCGCAATTGACGTCCTGTACGGATGTGCTGCCAACCTTGCTCAGCTTATGCCAGGTTCCGGTTCCGGCCGGGAGCCGCTTCGACGGAGCCAATCTGACCCCTTTGCTGCTGGGGAAGAGTGCGGCCTGGCTTGCGCGAACGCTGGTCGTGGATACGCAGCGCGAAGACACGCTTAAAAAGGCGAAACCATCTGCCGTGATGACCGACCGCTGGCGATTGGTCAACGGTCGCGAACTCTATGATTTGCCCCAGGACCCCGCTCAGCAACAAGACGTAGCTGCTCAATATCCGGACACGGTTCGCCGACTCCAGCAAGCCTACGACCGCTGGTGGACTGATGTCAGCCAGAGAAGCGACGAGTATGTGCGCATTGGCATTGGCGGGCCGGAAAGTCCGGTGCAGCTCACCTGCCACGACCTGCACCCGGACGGCGACGGCAAAGCCACTCCGACTGACCCAGTGCGCCGGAGCGACAGCCCGGCCTGGAATCAGGATATGGTACGGGTCGGCAAACCGACGTTGACGGGCTTCTGGGCGGTGGAAGTCCAGCAACCTGGACCATACACCATTACGCTACGCCGGTGGCCGCAGGAATCGGGCCTGACTAATGCAGATGTGGCTTCGGCGGGTCAGTCGGTACCGGGCGGCAAGCCCTATCCGGCGGGTAAAGTGTTTTCCTGGCAGCAGGCCTATCTCAACATTGGTGACCAGCAACGGCAGATGATGGTGCCAGCCGGTGAGACTGCGCCTGTTTTCACGCTGTCCCTGCCGAAAGGCCCGGCTCTGCTGCAGGCGTGGTTTACCGATGCCGACGGAGCAAAGACCAGTGCTTTTTACGTGGTCATTGAGCGTAGCCCAATAAACAGAACCCCCAAATGATGAAACAATTCCTGATTATTTTAGTGGGTATTGGTTGCCTGACGGCAGGCTGGACGTTCCGCCAGCCATCGGCCAGCATGAACATCGTTTTCATCGTGGCCGATGACCTGTCGCCCACACTCGGCTGCTACGGCGACTCAGTGGCTCCCACGCCGACCATTGACCGGCTGGCCCGGCAGGGCGTAGTATTCGAGAACGCGTTCTGCACCTCGCCTTCCTGCTCACCGTCGCGGGCTTCCATGCTGACGAGCCGCTACCCGCATCAGTTGGCCGAAGGCACGAACCTGTGGGGAACATTGCCGAAGCGGTACCCGAATTACGTTGATCTGCTCGAACGGGCCGGTTACCGCGTAGGCCTGATGGGCAAAGGCTGGGGACCGGGCGACCATACCGTGGGCGGCTACACCCGTAACCCCGCCGGACCGTCGTTCAAGTCTTTCGACGAGTTCATGGCCGACCAGCCCAGTGGGAAGTCATTCTGCTTCTGGCTTGGCCCGCAGGACCCGCACCGCCCCTACGACGCTGGGCTGAAACAAACCCTTGGTAGTACGGCATCCCGGCTGCGTCCGCAGTACCTGAAGGTTCCCGCCACGCTGCCCGATACGCCCGAAGTACGCGATGATCTGCTGGATTATTACGCTGAAGTGGCCCGCTTTGAGCAGACCGTTGCCCACGTGGTTGAGACGCTGGAGAAAACCGGGCAATTGCAAAATACGCTCATTGTAATAACAGGCGACAACGGGATGCCCTTTCCCCGCGCCAAAGCCAACCTCTACGACGCGGGCAGCCGGATACCGCTGGTCATTTATGGTGGGTCTCGCATCGGCGCACCCACCGAAGCGGGAAAGTTTACCGGCGGCAAGCGCATTCGTACGCCCGTTAGCCTGATCGACCTCGCGCCGACGCTGCTGGAAGTGGCTGGTTTGCCCAAAGCCGACGGCATGGAGGGACAGTCGCTGGCCCGCTACGTAACCGGGAAGAAGACAGTCGACCAGCCCGTTTTTATCGAGCGCGAACGCCACGCCCAGGTGCGGGCGGGCAACCTGAGCTATCCGATGCGGGCCATCCGCACATCCGATTTTCTGTACATTCAGAACCTGAAGCCCGACCGCTGGCCCGCTGGTGACCCAGAGGAAGTCATGGCGGTGGGCAGCTACGGCGACATTGACAATGGTCCGGCCAAACGGTATCTGATCGAACACCGCGATCACTATACCGCGCTGGCGGAGGGCGCCCTAGCGAAACGCCCGGCCGACGAACTGTACGACCTGCGACAAGACTCCAATCAGCAGACGAATGTAGCCGCTGCTGCTGCTTACCGGACAACTCGCGAGAAGCTGAATCGCCAGCTACAAACCTGGCGGCAACGCACAGCGGACCCCCGCCTGACTAAAGAAGGTGAGGTAATCGATACGTATCCTTACTACGGCAACCGGGCCGCTAAAGAACCTAAGTGAATATGCCTACGTACCGTCGCGCCTGCTGGTTATGGGGAGCCGTTCTGTTTGGCTCGGTCGTGTTGCTGGTCGCTCCGGCGTACCGGCCCGTAGGCGACCGCCCTAACGTCCTATTTATCCTGACCGATGACCAGGGCTGGGGCGATCTGGGCCTGCACGGTAATCCCCATGTCGAAACGCCCCACCTCGACCAGTTGGCCCGCGACGGTGCTCAGTTCGAGCGGTTCTTCGTCAGTCCGCTGTGTGCCCCGACGCGGGCCAGCCTGCTGACGGGCCGCTACCACCTGCGTACCGGTACGGTATCGGTGACGGGCGGCTGGGAACGGATGAACGCCGACGAGCAGACACTGGCCGAAATATTTAAGCAGAACGGCTACGCGACGGGCTGTTTCGGCAAATGGCACAATGGCGAACACTATCCCGAAGACCCCATTGGGCAGGGATTCGACGAGTTTCTGGGCTTCTGCGCCGGGCACTGGAACAACTACTTCGACACTGAACTGCAACACAACGACGAGATGGTGCCGACGCGCGGGTTCATCACCGACGTGCTGACGGATGCCGCCATCGGGTTTATCGAAAATAATAAGGAAAAACCGTTTTTCTGCTACCTGCCTTACAACGCACCCCACAGCCCGTTTCAAGTGCCTGACCGCTACTTCGACAAGTGTAAAGCCAGGGGTTTAGACGATCAAAATGCCTGTGTGTATGGCATGGTTGAAAACCTGGACGATAACATCGGGCG
>DATHAW010000330.1:0-2149 GCA_035296465.1 Spirosoma sp. | reverse complement strand
TTGCCCATATGATCGGCCCAGATACTTGTAATCGTCGGCCATTACTTTTTGGGGTGCGGCTCCAATAAAGCGGTTTAAGGACTCGACTGCTTCATTGTTTTTTCCCATGGCGGTGTATGCCCAGCCATACATGCGGTCGATAATCGGGTTATTGATCTTTCCTTTCAGTTGATCCAGGTAAGCAGTAGCGCCCTGGTAATCTTCGGCCAGGAATTTGTACCGCGCTACGTCAAGTAACTGCTCAGGATCTGTGGTGCCGCTCTTCTGAACATACAGCTCATAATTTTGTGCTGCCGCCTTATAAGCCCGTGAATTAGCCAATGCATCGGCATAGGCGCGATACGTAGGAGCAAACTCAGGGTCGTTCTGAATAGCTAACTTGAAGAACTCCTGTGCTTTTGCGTAGTTCTTGCCCCGCAGATACAAACGACCAATTTTGTAGTTGGCCTCGGCAAGTTTTGGATCCATAGCCAGCGCGTTCTCATATTTAGTAATGGCGTTACCCCCATCGTTCTTAAGGAAGTAGGCATCACCCATCGTCATCTCAATGTCAGCCCGCTCGTTTTTCTTATCTTTCTCATCGGCAATGGTCAGCAGACGCAGTGCCTCAGCAGGGTCGTTTGTCTGCTCCGACAGCGTGTACATTTCGGCCGCCCGAATAAGAACATCCTGATTCTTGCTTTTTGTTTGATTAACCGCGTTGTCGATCAGCGTTTTGGCTGTCGCACGGTCTTTTTTCATGAGCGCCACACCTGCCAGGCCAATGTTATTCAACTGATTTTTACCGTCGGCAGCTGCGCCTTTCTCAAAAGCAGCTTTTGCCTTATCGGCCTGCCCACTCCGGAGGTAATAATAACCCAGGTAAAACTGATTGTCGGCAGATGGCGCACTAGTGGCCAATTGGGTCAGCGCCTGCTCTGCTTTGGGAAACCGCTCAGCGTCGATGTCTTTCAGAGCCGTTTGGAGGTCTTGTGCCAGGACCGGAGCCGCAAACGACGCTCCTGCGAACAGCATGGTCAAGAGCGACTTTTTCAGGTTGTTCATCATGTATTTAGGTTGGAAATGGAAAAAGTTAATTATGTTCTATAAACAGCTGACAAAATTAAAAAATTGCGGCTAAACCAAAAAACTTACTTACTTAGTGATATTAACCTCCCGATTATATTGGACGGCTGGCCATAGGCCTAATTTACGAACAATCAGAGACCCAGCATCACGGGCTATATAATTTATCAATCCACCGCCCAGTCCGGGATGGGTTTCCCGGCTAAGAATGTACACGGGTCGGCGCAGCGGGTAGCGCTGCATACCAAGGTCCTCCTGAAATGGCTGAAAATAGTCATTTCGCCCGTCAGGATTAGCTTTATTCGATACACCCATCACGCGCAGGTCCTGGGCTAGCTCGACAGACAGAGGTTCATCGCTGTCGCTGATCCAATTAACGCCAATGAACCCTAACGCGGACGGATTCTTACGAACAAAGTCGATCACTTCCCGATTGGACTTTGTCGTGAAAATGCGCAGGCTCTTTACATCGGTTACGTGAAGCGTATCTAGGATAAAATTCAGGTTGCTTGAATTGTTGTTGTCGAAGACCAGCGTAATGGGGCTGGGTAAACCTCCATTTTTGAGCTGCGACCACTGTTTTTTTTGACCGCTGAAAATGGCCCGTAGCTCATCCATGGTGATCAGACTATCGGTGTTAGCCCGGTTGACGATGAGCGCCACCCCGTCGGTCGCTATTTTTTCGGTTGCTCCTTTAATTTTCAATTCGTCCAGCTTAAGCCGTTCATTCTTGGTCAGTTTGCGGGTCGTGAATACTAAACGGGCACTGTCACGAAGCATCATGTTGATGGCTTCCTGTTCTGGTTTGAATACAACTTTAAAATGAGTACTAGGATAGATACCTGAGTAAGCAGACGTTAGCTGAGTGACTAAAGGCAAAAATGACTCATCGGCGGCTACAGTAATGGTACCACGCGAAGGGTTATCCAGGGGTGGTTTGCCGCTGTCGCAACCTCCCAACAGGCCGGCCAGTAAGCTCACGGACAGCATCACAACCCCAAAACTCTCTTTAATCATTATCCTGAAATTGCTGATAGGCGCGGTATGCCCGAAAACTTCCATAGATCAACAGCAAGGTGCCCAT
>DATHAW010000329.1:0-5895 GCA_035296465.1 Spirosoma sp. | reverse complement strand
GTTACCCAGTACACTGTCGATTCGTCATAGATCACTACAAATAAGTCACAGCCGAACCAGTTCGTTATATAAACCGATCTAAAAAACGACGCAGCCGTTATGGCTATAATTCTTTGGTAGTGAATGTAGATACACACTAGTTAAACAGAAAAACGGGCATCTTATAGGTGCCCGTTTTTCTGTTTAACTAGTGTGTATGTTATTTAATCAATTGCGATTGCTTAGTGTTCGCACTTCTTCGCGAGGTCTGTAAAATATTTATTTAGCCACTGGCGTCCTTTACTGGGTCAACCATTTCCACTTACGTTTGTCTTCGCTTTCCTTGCACGTACCCGTTGGCTGGGTGCGGTGCAAAATTGGACATACGGCCGACTGAATCAGGGAGTTCAACCATCCGAACTAACAGCCACTGTCAGCGGTTCGTAAAGCCAATGCCCATCATGTTCGAGCGCGTGGCCGATTCGCGGCCCACGAAATCAGCCGTGACTGAAGTTGCGTAATCGCTGTCTTCAAATACATTACGTACCCGAAGTTTTTCTCCCGTTGGCTTATATACGGCTGTAATAGAGTAGCGGCCAATGGGTATGTCCTTCAGAAAATCATCGTAGCGTTTCTTTGCCCGCAGCGTCAGGGTTTTGCCGGTCGACCCATCAATGAGTGGTCCAGCCGGTACAAAGGTGAATTCGATATTTTCGTTGTCGCGCAGTTCATTCGCATTCGGATCGCGGAACATCTCAACCGTCCCTCCGTAGTATAAATCCAGGCTCAGGTCAGGAATATGGCCGGTCAGTTTCCACTTGAAATTTCGGACCGGCTTCTCATCCTCAGTAAAGCTGTCTGGATTCTCGGGGTCGAGGTTAATTTTATACACCCGGTCATTGTATTGTTTAAGGATAAAACCTTTAGCAATCCATTGCCCCAAATCTTTCACTAACTGCACTTTATACGTGCCATCGGTGGCCGTGTTTACTTCGGCACCCCTGCCTTTGAATACAGTATTGTCGATAAAAACAGTGGCGCGCGGAAGCGGTTTACCCTGCGGGTCAGTAACGGTGCCTACCAGATAGCCAGGTTTGCCACCCGTTGCGGGTGAATTGCCGGGCTTAGTGGAGTTGTCGGTTGTGGGATCAACTGGATTTGTTTCGCAGGCAGTCATGGCGAGACAACTGCTCATGAGGAGTAAAGCGGTGCCGGTTAAGGTGCGCAGTGTTGAAAGCGGGTTCATAGTACTTGTTGGTTTAAAAAGAGGTTTGTTTTAATATTAAAGTGAATGGTGATCAACCCATTAGCTTAAAACAGGCTCTATGCTGACCACCTGTTCAGGTTGAGGAGTGGTCCGGACGATGTAGGCCATTAAGCCCCAGCAGATGGTTATGTACGAACCTGTGAAAGTCAAGACGTATGACCTTACATCTGACTGTTGCGAAGGATCCATCAGGAAGGGAATGTTAGTTAAAGCAAACAAAAGTGCTGTCAGGGGCATATTGAGTCCTGCCATCAGCGGAACGTATCGGCGCCATCCGCGCAGCTTGCCTGCTAAGGCCACCATGATGCCTACCGGCAACGTCGTTATCATACTGATTGGCCAGAAGGCATCTAAAAACCAGTACATTGGCGTATTAGCACCTGGCTCAATCGCCTGATAAATATTCCAGATGTTGGCCAGGCTAATTGTTATCAGGTTAGCGCGGACGATTACGCGGCCGAACACAGAATCTCCTGTAACATTCAAACGTATCAGGCCAACTAAGGTGCACGCCCAGCTCAACATGAAAATCAGGCCATGCAGGCCGTCGAACGGGGTGTTTTTTAAATCGGGAAATTTCATCATCAACATCATGCCGATCATCAAGATGGGAGCACCAATTAGGCCAATGGTGCCAAGCGTACGATTGTTCATGTGAGTTGTGTTTGCGGGGTTTAGTGGTTGGATCCTCGATTACTTATAGGTCAAATTTGAGGGTTAAGTGACCCTGAATTCAAGGTGTTCCTGCGTCAGTTGTCAAAATGACAGCATGAGTTGACAAAAGTCAGGGCTGAATTGTAGGGTATCAATTTGAGACATCAGGCGGCTCCTGCGTATCAGCACAAGACCCCACGCTTTCGGAAGCATGGGGTCTTGTGCTGATACATCTACCGGGACCATATGGGCTAACCGGTCAGTTGTTAGTCAATCTGAGAGTGTTATTCCTTCAGGACTTTTTGGCTTAACGTACCGGTAGGTGTTTGAACCTGCAGCAGATACAAGCCTTTGGGCAAGCTGCTAACGTCCATTGTCATGGTTTGCTGCTGGCTCTGAATAATCGGCTCCAATGCGGTTGCACCCGTTAGTGATCGGAGCGTTAATCGTTCTATTGTCCTGGAAGCAGGAAGTTCAATATTCAACATGGTACTTACCGGATTCGGATATACGGTAAGTACGTCTGTCTCTACTAGTGTCCCTTCAAGACCCGCTACGGCTCGTACGGTAAAGGTTTGGTCGACAGGTGGAGCGGCACCAAACTGTTCATTTCCATCTTGATAGGCTCGTACTGTTACTTTACCCGGACCTGTAAATTTCAGCGTTGCCCCGTTGAGTATAGCCGGACCGCTTTTGAGCTGAAAACTAACGGGCAGTTTAGCCGTTGATGTCGCTTTCAGCGTCAAATTGCCCTGATTAACGTACCGGTCGGCAATAGGGTTAAACGTTATTGTCTGAGCCGTTTTAGCGGGTAGATTCCGCGTGGCCTGTGTGTACCAGACGGGCCACTTCGCACCCGTATACAACACAACAGGCTTGCCTGAGATAGACAGTTTATTGGCGCCGAGGGCCACGGCTGCTACGCTTTCGCTGCCACTGTCAATAGAATTGAACACCAGTTTGTCATCCAGGCGTGAGTAGCTGGGGAAACCCAGCGTATTGTTCTGGTAAATTTTTACAGCCTTACCAACGCTTAAGTCGGCAGCTACGATGTAGTAGGTACTATCAGTCTCATTGACGTAATCAAAAGCAATAATATCGGGTGAGTTTTTAGAAAAAGAAGGATTGCCAATACTTTCTCCCGGACCTAGATTTGGGAATAAACGATCAATGTGTCCATTGGCGAAATCATTTGCTTTCTTATCCCAGACGTTAATAAAACTGACATCCCAGTAGCCGGTTTCTTTACCAGTGGCATTATAGGCGTCATAAATGATGTTTTCGCCCGAGAAATCCCATTCAAACGAGTCCGCATACTGAACATCACCCGTTTCAATACCCTCCGTATAGGTGGGATTATGCAGTTTAAACTCCGTCCACTTCTTTTTGAGAAAACTATATACGTATATGGCTCCATCGTGGTCTGCTGTGACGGCTGCCAGTTTTGTGCCATCTTTAGATATGGCTACGTTATCCCAAATTGCTTCATTCGACACAATAAACTCGGATGGCGTGCCGGTCAGATTCACGGACCGAATCCGCTTATCGGACGATACGTAATAGGCCACCTGCCCGTCGTCGGTCAGGCTTGGGCGGTGCGTCAATGATGTGTTTGTTTTCTGCTCAAACTTGGCGGGGGTTACGGCCATATTGGTCGAGAATAGATGAGATTCCTCCAGATTGGTCAGCAGAATCAGATCCTGTCCCGAAGCCACCGGCAAGTCGGGTTGTTTGCCGGGTGTTGTGGGTATGTCCTCCGTGATGCCCACCGCATTGAAGGCATTCTTAGCTGCCGTTACTTCGGCACTGGTGGCACCAAACAAGTCGCCTGCGGATTTAATTACGGCCAGACGTAAATCCAGAAACTGAGACGTACGGACCAGATAGGTTGTCAGAGCGCGGTAGTACACTTGCTCTGCTTTGTTTTTGCCAATGGCCGTGGCAAATTTATAGAAGGCAAAATTGGGTATACCACTGTTGCTATGAACGCCCCCATTATCTGCTTTCGTGGTGTCATACTGAGCCATCGTCGCTGGCTGATACCCATTCGGGTCTTTGGCTTTTCCGCCCTGATTCGGGTTCGATAAATCCCGAAGGGCACCCGATGGTAGTACCTTCGTTGTTGCTACCTTCTCGCCGATGGTCCAGTTAGAGCGGTCAATCATTACGCCAAAAATATCGGCAAACGACTCGTTGAGGGCACCTGACTGTCCCTGATATTCCAGCCCGGCAGTTTTATCAATGACGCCGTGGGTCATTTCGTGGCCGGCCACATCCAGCCCACCAGCCAGCGGTTTCAGCAGCTTACCATTGCCATAGCCCATAATCGCGCCGTTCCAAAAGGCATTATCCAGCCCTTTTCCCTTATCATCGGTGATGTTGATCACCGACACCATTGTACCGCCAGCACCATCCAGGCCATTCCGGTTGAAGGTGTTTTTATAATATTCATACGCCAGGCTGGCGTTATAATGCGCCGATATGGCTGTGGCGCTCCAGTCGGTATTGTTACTCGATACAATTTGGTTGCGTTTGATGGGTTTGGCGTCTTCTTTGCCATTTTTTGCGTCCATCGTCATAATAGCTCCAACGGGCTTATCGGGCATGACGGACTTTGTAGCGTTGAACATAGGCCGTGAAGCGTCGATCATGTAATAGCTTTTACCCTGCTGATACGTTTGAAACGAGCGCATGTCGCCATTCAAATCTTTACCTGACGCTTTGACTGACCCGTTGATCGTACAGGTGTTGTCATATTTATTGAGAACTTCGCCCGTTTGGGCATCAATTATGTATTCCCAGCGTTCAATTATGTTTGGCCGGACAGTAACCTTGTAAGCCAGTTTTGCCCCGCTATTCGGTGTGGTGAACACGCACAACTCGCCAACCGATTGTTTCAGACGGAATACGTTGTCCCCGAAGGATCGCACTGTCGACGTCTTTCGGACGTCCTTAAGCGCAAAGGCGGACGCATCGGCCAGGGTGAGTCTGGGCGTAGTGGAAAGTTCTGTGGATATGGGTTTGTAACGGCCGTTTAGCAGCGTTACCTCGCCATCGGTCAGGTGAGCGACCATCTCGGAGCCCAGCACTGGTATACCCCGGTGAGTTTGTGTCAGCCTGACATGGGTTTGCCCCAGATCATCGTAATCAGTGCGGGCAACGGTGAAGCTAGCTTCGGGGTCGGTTAGCTTCAGCAGCCCGCGCACCTGTCCCATAAACTGGTACGTTGCTGACACAGCCATTGTGGCCGAAAGTCGGGCTCCCTTATTCAGAGCTGGATTAGGGCCGGTTTTTTTACCAATATTGCGCTCGATAAATACCGGTAAATCTGTTTTTGAATCCCTTACAACGCGTAGAGGCAGGGTCTCTAAAGTCAACGCTGCTTTTCTTGCCATTGCCTGCCGATCCCCTTGTGGCGTGGGTATCTGCTTGACGTCTGCCCCGAGTCGCTCGGCCAGACCGGGTATTGGTGGCGTGCTCTTGAGTTTACGGCTGAATCCCGTATTAGGTTGTTGCGCCAGCGCGGTTACTGTTGTTAACAGGCTTAAAAAGAGGAGAGATGGTTTCATGTGGATAGTGGTCTGTGTTCATTGTTGTTAGTTTACTGTCTTTGAGAAAGCGGATCATTCTATGCCCCGACGTTAATTCAGGCGTGCCGTTGCTGGAATTAAGGCCATAAAGGAATCGTAGGTTTTAGGATACGTAGCGGGAACCTCCGTACCCGTATCGCCCCAGGTAACCTGATAAGCCTGCTTACCTTTTTGCCATCCGACGAACTTGTACATATTGCCGGGATTATTGAACCGAGTCGTTTTAATGCTACAGGTTCTTTCTACCAGAGCGAACAGACGCTTCGTGTTGGCGGTAGTTTGTTTGCCGAGTGGAATAAACAACGTATCGCGGCTGCGTTTGCCGAAAAGCTGCCCATTGTCGAGGAGGTAGTACGTCGTCGAAAAACCCGTAAATCCCCCGCCATTGCCTGCCATAATCTGACG
>DATHAW010000328.1:0-7089 GCA_035296465.1 Spirosoma sp. | reverse complement strand
TTTGCCCGGTTTACCGCTCGACTCCATCCGGTTGGCGGTGTTTACCGTATCACCCCAGATGTCGTAGGCAAATTTTTTGGACCCTACAATGCCGGCTACCACCGGCCCGGTGTGCAAACCAATCCTGATCTCAAAATAAGGCAGGCCCTTAGTTTGGCGCTCCATGCTGCGCTGCCCAATCCACCGCTGAATCTCCAGGGCGGCTTTTACTACGTCGTCGGGGTGGGTCGAGTTGGGCACCGGCAACCCACCCACGCACATGTAGGCATCGCCAATCGTTTTAATTTTTTCGATACCATAGCGGCCAATGATCTCATCGAACGCGCCAAAACAGGCGTCTACCTCCGAGACCAGCTCCTCCGGGCTGAGCTTTTCGGCAATCATAGTAAAGCCTTTGAAGTCGGTAAACATTACCGTTACGTTCTCATATTTACGGGGTTGGGTGTAGCCGTTCCGCTTTAACTCTTCCGCCGTTTCAACGGGCAGGATGTTGTAGAGCAGGTCGTCGGATTTCTTTTTTTCGGAAGCTAATTCAGCCGTACGGTCCTGAACTTTTTGTTCCATCTGATCGTAGAGCAGGGCATTGTCGATGGAGACTGCAATCTGTCCGGACAGTAGCGACAGCAGCTCGATGCGATCCTGCGTGAAGGCGCCAGTTGTCAGATCGTTTTCGAGGTAGAGTAAGCCAATAAATTTTCCCTGATTAATAATGGGCAGACACAGGATAGACTGCGGCCTGTGTTGAAGGATATACGGGTCTTTTTCCCAGCGGCTATCCGAAACCGCATTGTGGATAACAAGGCTTTGCCCGGACCGTCTGACGTATTTAACCACCGATTCAGCCAGCAATCCACAATCCTGAACGGGGATGCCCTGCAGGATGGTCGTCTCCTCACCGCCGTTATGCGTCTGCGCTTCAATCAGTAACTGGCCTTCTTTTTCCAGCAGCAGCATACCCTGCCGGGCACCCGCATTCTCAATGATGATGGACATAAGCGTCCTGAGTAACTTGGGCAACATAATGATGCCGGAGATGGTAGCAGCTGCTTTGAGCACCGTGGAGAGATCAAGCATTGACCCATATACCTGCGACGTGGAAGTTTCTATTGTGGTGGTTTGACCCAAGTTGCCTGTTGCTGTCCGACCAACCGATGAAACGTACTGAGGGTACAGCCGCTCCATATGCCGGAGTTTGGCCACGGCACCCCACTCTCGGTAGGCATTGTAGGACGCCTTCAGGTAATACTCCGCCAGGTCTTCCGATTTCAGGTCGAGGTAGCAGCGCCCGGCCAGTTCATAGGTTAAAGCAACTTCGTTGGTAAATTCACTTTTGGAGGCCCCCGAAATGGCTTTATCGTAAAGAAGCCGCGCTTCTGTGATTCGGCCCAGCACCCGTAGCCGCTCGGCTTCCATCAAGTGGTACTTATGCAGGTAGTTTTCTGGTGCGTTACCGGCCCATTTTTTCATTTGCCTCCTATTCTTCCTGACCCGGCTCATGTAATTACGTTGCTCCAGCTTGTTTGCTGTCTGGTACAAAGCCAGCAAGGTAAGGGCCTCATAAAAATGGTGGTTTGGAATCTCGAACTTGGCCAGTACCGCTTCCAGCAGCTTGCGGGACGCCAGGGCGTGCTGAGCCGCCTGGGCATACTCATGGAAATAGAAAGAAAGAATCAGTTTGTTGAAGTGAATGAAAAATTGGCCAGTCTTGTCATTTCGCTCCTGATTCTGTTTCGTCATCTTCTCCTCATCGTAAGCCTCGCCGGTGAGTTTGAGCGGGTCGGCCGACCTGCCCAGAAAGTTGAGCATAGCCTGCCGGTACACTTCGTTGTAATTGACGTTTGTCTCCTGCTTAAACTGGCTGAAACTCTGACTATAAGCCTTGGTTTCTTCCTCGAGCCGGACGAGTTGTTTGCCGCTTAAATAGGCATGGATGCAGTAAATGTTCGTGTTAATGCAGGCAAACTCAATGGCCCCGGTTTCCATGCCAATATGATACGATTCCTGCAACGGACGCAACGTATTATGGACATGCTCGTTCCAGTTGACAATCAGGGCGTAGATAGGCGTGTATATCTGTGTTTTCCACTCTTTTGCATTGAATTTTTCCAGCAGGATAAGCCCCAGCTTACCAAACTCGTAGCCGTTTTTCATGTCGCCCAATACGCCACACATAATCACACCGTAGGTAGCAAAGGCAAACGCTGACACGGCCGTGTTGCCATACGTGAGCGACAGGTGAACCATTCGGAAAATAACCAGCGGAAATAGCGTTGGCGTGGCCCAATAACTCGACGAAGCGATGTCGGCCATGATCCGCATAGCCGCAATCTTATACGAATCGGTCATGGTCGGTAGTGCCTGCAACCGGTCATTTGACTTTCCACGTAGCATGAACTTGGTTTTGACCAGGTCCATCATTACGTGCATCATTGCGGGCTTCTTCGGAAACTTCTCTCCCAGTTGCGCCAACAGTTCCAGCCCCGTGCTGATGGCGTCGAGCAGTTTGTTTTCGGCTTTGTACGCCAGAATTCGGATTTCGTAGGGCTTTACTTTCTCAATCAGGTCATGAACATTGGCCAGCACTGCCCGAAACAGGCGGTCCATCTGGTCAAAATCGCCGTTCAGGTAGGCGGCTTCGGTTGCTTCGGTATGCAGGTCGCGGCACAGTTCGTACTGGTCCCGCCAAGGGTCTGCCATTAGCAGGCCGATACCCGTCTCAAAGTAATCGAAAGCAGGTTTGAACGCCGATGTCTGCTTGGCTTTTATTCCGGCTTTCAGATTGAGTCTGGCGAGCAGTTCCCGGTCCTCCGGTAGAGTAATAATGTTTATGCCCCAGTTCCATTGATTAACAATGTCGAATAAGCGGTCGTCCTGCTGGTCGGGGGCTATGTTTTGGAGCAACAGTCGGCCGATGCTCAGGTGAACGGCGTTCTTCTCATCGTCGGGAATCAGCGAATAAACGGCCTGCTGGATACGGTCGTGCGAAAAGCGGAGATTATCACTAGTTGGCACAATCAGCCCTTCTGAAAGCCCCGGATATAAATCGGCTTTGGTTTCCAGGGCTTCTTTTCCGTAAATAACCGATAGTGTATCCTGGTCGAAACTGTTGCCAATGCAGGCCGCCAGTTTCATGGCCTGCTGCGTTTCGGGTGCCAGTTTCAGAATTTTTCCGGCCATCAGTTCCACTACGTTGTCGGTAATGTTCTGCTCCCTTACTTTCTGCAGGTCCCAGGTCCACTGCTTGCTGTCGTAATTAAAGGTTAGCAGCCGTTCCTGGTACAGTGACAGGAGAAACTGGGTTACAAAAAAGGCGTTTCCCTGTGTTTTAGCGTAGACCAGGTCCGTCAGATCCCGCGTTGCCTGTGCCTCAGTGATTCCTACAGCGTCGGCTGTTAGCTGGTTGACGTGATCGGCCGACAGGTTGCCGATTTGAATGGTACTGATCTGCGCACCGGCCTCACGCATGTCGCCCAGGGTAATGATGAAGGGGTGGGAGGCACTCACTTCGTTGTCGCGGTACGCCCCAATACACAGCAGCGAGCAGCGTTCAGGGTTAGTCATCAACACATTCAGCAGGCTCAGCGAGGCCGAGTCGGCCCATTGCAGGTCATCGATGAACAAGACAATAGGATGCTCTTCGGTAGCAATGGCGGTAATGAGCTTTCTGAAAACGTAGTTGAAACGGTTTTGGGCCTCGGTGCCGCCAATCTCCGGCACGTCGGGTTGTTGTCCAATGATAAGCTCCAGGTTCGGGATAACATCAGCCAAGACCTTGCCTTCTGCGCCAACGGCCGTCTGGATGCTGGTCCGCAGCCTGGTGAGCTTTTCCTCGTTCTCAGTCAGTAATATGTTTACAAATTCCCGCAGCGCCTGAATAATGGCGAAGTAGGGTACCGACCGTTGAAACTGATCGAACTTTCCTTCTATAAAGTAGCCAAGTTTTTGTGTTATCGGTTTATGTACCTCGCGCACCAGTACCGATTTTCCCGTGCCCGAATACCCCGCCACCAATATCATTTCGTGGTTACCCTGCGCACTGCGCTGAAAGGCATTGACCAGGGCGCTGAGTTCGTGTTCGCGGCCGTAGAGTTTCTGAGGTATCTGAAATTTGCCGGAGAAGTCGCGCTGTCCTAGTTCGAAATGGGCAATACGTCGCTGTGCCTGATACTGCGTTAGGCAGTATTCAAGATCATGTTTCACTCCCAGCGCCGATTGATACCGGTCTTCGGCATTCTTGGCTAGTAGCCGGTCAATCAGATCGGATAGGGGCTTTGGTACGTTTGGGTTGACTAAATAAACCGGTTTAGGCGTCTGGGCAATGTGGCAATGCACCAGTTCCATGGCGTCTTTTGCCACAAAGGGAGGATGGCCAGTGAGCATTTCGTAGAACGAAACCCCCATCGAATACAAGTCGGTGCGGTAGTCAACCACGCGATTCATACGGCCGGTTTGTTCGGGCGAGATGTAAGCCAGCGTCCCTTCCAGCCGTTCGGGGTTGCCTAAGTGCTGCTGTTTCAGATCTATTTTTGAGGAGATGCCAAAGTCAATGATTTTGACGATGCGCTTCTGCAGATTGACCAGAATGTTATTCGCATTGATATCCTTATGAATGATATTGCTGCGATGGATGTCGCTGACGGCCTGAGCAATGGCAATGGCGATGTACAGGAAGTCAACGAGGTCGTTTTGCTTGTTTCGAAATACGTCGGCCAACGTTTGAGAATCGACCCATTCCAGCAACATACCATGCCGGTTCTTGATTTTAGTCCGCTTGAGTACGTTTCTGATGCCGGGCTGGTTCAGTCCGCTTATGATGTCGTATTCATTATAAAACTGGGAGATATCGAGCGGAGTAGGAAACTCATAATTCAGGAGCTTCATGATCACTGGCTGACCCCATTCGTTTTCATCGGTTAAATAAATCTTCGACTTTTTGCTTTCATAAATCAGTTTTTCAGACATTGTATTTAAGCTAAAAAGAGAGTAAATCGTTTTATGCGGTCTGGTTACGTCCTATACCAAAATAAAATCTGGATAATAGTCAGCCAGTCGGTGTATTCATTAGAAAGGGGCTATCTCCTTACTTAGTGATATCCCCTGCATTTTGCATTTTTCTTCTATACTAGTAATTAGGCTGAACGGCTACGTGTAATCCGCTAAAAATAAAGAAGTTGAGTTGTCGTGGTGCCTACTGTTGGAAACAGCAATATACTAATCAGCCAGATAGAATTCTCTGTCATTTATCAGACGGATTGTAATTACAGGCAGTTATTATTCCTACAGATACCAATGCGGTATTTTACCCGCCTGGATAATAAGTATAATTCAGTTACTCGTTATTAGTCTTAGTTTGATGGCAATGGACCTTTCCCGCTTTTGGTATCGGCATGAATCGAACAGGCTTAAACAATAAAAAAGCTGCTCCGCAAGGCAGAGCAGCTTTATCGACACTTCTTAACCTATAAGGTACCAACTTTCACGTAGTGGGGTAAATGCTTACTGAAACTGAATAGTACGTTCCGATTTGGGCGTGCTCACATTTACCTGTTTCTGAATACTGCCCTCGGCCGACTTGATGTTCAGTGTATACATACCGTCGCCTAATTCGCTGATATCAAGCAGTAAGGTCGCTTTCATCTCTTTTTTGCTGACGAGCTTGCTGAACAAAATGTGCTGATGCTGATCGAGCATTTCAACTGACACATAGCCGGGAGCAGCCTTCGCCACCGATAGTCTGATTTTGCCGGCACGGGTCACGTAAACGCTGGCATCGAACGACATGGGTTTTGTGGGAGCCTCCGGATTGGCGAAGAGCGTGGTGGCACCGAGCATGAGTCCACCGATTAGATTTTTGCAACCGGATATCGTACCGGCCTGAATGAGGAAGTTAATCATGGCTTTATTAGTTTTTGTTGTTTACTGTTCTCTCATACTATGCCAAACCACGTGCCATAATAATAATAGGCTGATTATCAGTATATTTTATATGAAATCTGTTTGCGCTTTTGTACGGAATCGGACAATAGCTGTTCGGAAACGAACGTTTTGTGCGGACATCTCCTCTTACGGAGCAATCCACCAAAAACGGCTTAACTACCGGCACGTATCAGTCAGGCACAACCATGAAATTCAGGGAATCTAGAAACTTCAGTGAGGACGTAGTGAGTCTTTTCCAGGCGCTGGACTTTATAAGCCTGTATGTACGTAGTTCTGGGATACTCGCTGGTACCCATAGTGATTAATGCGTTACTTTTGCCACGTTTGCCTATCAATCACATTTACTCGTTTGATTCCCGCCGTCGACGCCCTGCTTAAAGACATCCGCAACAAGCGGATTGCCCCTGTTTACCTCATTCACGGCGACGAGCCGTTTTACCTTGACCGCATTGCCGGGGAACTCGAAAAAGTGGCCGTGCCCGTGGCCGAACGCGGTTTCAACCAGTTTGTGCTGTTTGGGAAAGATACCGACATCGGGGCCGTTATGAACTACGCCCGGCGCTACCCGTTTATGGCCGAGCGGCAACTGGTCCTCGTTAAGGAAGCACAGCAGATGAGCGGCATACATGAGAAGTCGGCGCAGACGCTGCTCGAAGATTATGCGCTGAACCCACTGGCCAGTACCATTCTGATGCTGTGCTACACCAAAGAAGAAGGGAAGCCGGGACTGGATGAACGCAAAGCCTGGGTGAAAGCTTTTGCGAACAAGGGTAAACTGCTGGGAGTAAAAAAACTGTATGATAACAAGATTCCGGACTGGGTAGGGGAGTACTGCCGCGAACAGGGGGCAAAAGTCAGTCCGAAAGCCTGCCAACTGCTGGCCGATCATATTGGCAACGACCTCAAACGGCTGGCCGGCGAGATCGATAAAATCCTGATTAACCTGCACGTTGGCGAAGAAATCTCGGCTACTACGGTGGAGCGGTTAGTGGGCATCAGCAAGGAGTATAATGTATTTGAACTCCAAAAAGCCCTGGTACAGCGCGATGTACTGAAGGCTAACCGCATCGTTGATTATTTCGCCCGAAATCCCAAAGACAACCCCTTAGTTGTCATTCTGGCGCAGTTGTTTGGCTATTTCAGCAAGGTGCT